>NZ_RZTF01000085.1:0-5948 GCF_004023175.1 Mesorhizobium sp. M7A.F.Ca.MR.362.00.0.0 | reverse complement strand
AGATAAAAGTCACCAATCGTTGACAAACGGAGAGAGAAAATGCTGCCTGATACCACCGAAGTCCTGGTCATAGGCGCCGGCCCGACCGGCCTGGCGCTGTCCATTGCCCTGCATCAGGCAGGCGTCGATCACGTCGTGGTCGACCGCCTCGCCGAAGGCCTCAACACCTCACGTGCCGGAGTGATCCACGCGCAGACGCTGGAGACACTCGAGCCGCTTGGCGTCACGGGGCGGCTGGTCGAACTCGGCCTGAAGCTTGACAACTTCGCCATACGTGATCGCGACCGGGTCCTAATCAACCTCGATTTCTCGAGCCTGCCCTCGGCGTATCCCTACGTGCTGATGATTCCGCAGAACCTAACCGAGAAGATCCTCACTGAGCGCATCGCCGGGTTGGGCGGTGTCGTCCATCGCGGCGTCGAGGCGAAGGAGGTATTGCAGGGGGTCGATGGCGCACACGTCAGGGTCGTCCAGAATGGTCGCGAAAAGACGATCTCGGCGCGTTACGTCGTCGGTGCGGACGGCATGCACAGCGTGGTACGCGAGGCCGCCGGCATAGGCTTCGATGGCGAGGCCTATGCAGGGTCTTTTGTACTCGCCGACGTGCGCCTTGACTGGCCGCTCGGGCCAACGGAGGTGTCGCTGCTGTTCTCCCCGGCCGGACTGGTCGTCGTCGCGCCACTGCCGGACGGATCATATCGCATCGTAGCGACCATGGATGAGGCGCCTGAGCGGCCTGGCATTGCCGACATACAGGCGCTGCTCGACAGTCGCGGCCCGTCGGCCAGCCCGGCGCAGGTGCTCGACCTGACCTGGAGTACACGGTTCCGCGTGCATCACCGCCTTGCCAAGTCCTACCGCCAGGGGCACCTGTTTGTCATGGGCGACGCCGCCCATGTGCACAGCCCAGCCGGCGGCCAAGGCATGAACACCGGCCTGATCGATGCCGTGGTGCTGGGAGAACTGCTCGGCGACGTGATCAACGGTGTCCGCCCGGAAAGCGAACTCGACCTCTACGAGACGCTTCGGCGTCCCGCGGCACAAGAGGTGATCGAACTGGCGGGCAGGCTGACAGGCATGGCGCTTGTCCGCACACCGCTGCGGCGCGTCTTGCGCAATTTCGTGCTCGGCGTCGTCAACATGATGCCGTTCGTCAAGCGCAGGATCTCGATGAAATTGTCAGGTCTCAGCCGGGCCGAGATGGCGAAGCTGCCGGCGTCGTCGCGGCCGGGCGTGCGCAAGCAGGCGGTGAGACGCGAGTTCAAGCTGGTCGCCTGAGCTCGAGGCGCCGGACAACTTCCGGCGCTGTATCGGAGCAGTTGCGTCTAAAGACGAACGTGCCGGCGACACCGCCGGCACGTGCACATTCAAGCCACGTGGTTGTCGTCAGGCGAAGTATTGGCCACCGTTGGCCGTGATGGTCGAGCCGGTGATGAAGCCTGCATCTTCGGATGCGAGGAAGACGACGCAGCGCGCGATTTCTTCCGGTTCGCCGAGGCGGCCGACGGGGATTTGCGGGATGATGCGGTCGTTGAGCACCCTCTCGTCGATCGCCTTGACCATCTCGGTGGCGATGTAGCCAGGGCAGATGACGTTGACGGTGATGCCCGCGCGAGCTCCCTCTTGAGCGAGGGCTTTGCTGAAACCGATGTCGCCAGCCTTCGCGGCGGAATAGTTGACCTGGCCGGCCTGGCCTTTCTGGCCGTTGATCGACGAGATGGTGATGACGCGGCCGAACTTGCGGTCGCGCATGCCGCTCCACAGCGGATGCGTCATGTTGAAGACGCCGGACAGGTTGGTGTCGATGACCTCTTTCCACTGCTCGCGCGTGATCTTGTGGAACATGGCGTCGCGGGTGATGCCGGCATTGTTGACCAGCACCGAGACCGGGCCGAGATCGGCCTCGACCTGCTTGATGCCGGCGGCGCAGGAATCATAGTCGGCGACCGACCATTTGTAGACCGGAATGCCGGTCTCGGCCTTGAATTTCGCCGCTGCGGCGTCATTGCCGGCATAGTTCGCGGCAACCGAATAGCCGACGGTCTTCAATGCGATCGAGATCGCCGCGCCGATGCCGCGCGATCCGCCTGTGACGATTGCTACCTTGGTCATGCGTGTTCCCTCCCTTTGGTCGGGAGAGCGAATAGGGAGTAGCGAATAGCGAGTAGGGATCTACGTCCCGTCGCGCTGACGCAATTCTTCCCTATTGACTACTCCCTATTTGCTACTCACTTCTTTTTCAGAGTGCTTCGATGCACATGGCGACGCCCATGCCGCCGCCGATGCATAAGGTGGCCAGCCCCTTCTTGACGCCGCGCCGGCGCATTTCGAAGACCAGCGTGTTGAAGACGCGGGCGCCGGACGCACCGATCGGGTGGCCGATGGCGATGGCGCCGCCATTGACGTTGACGATCGAGGGATCCCAGCCCATGTCCTTGTTGACGGCGCAGGCCTGCGCGGCAAAGGCCTCGTTGGCCTCGACCAGGTCGAGATCGCCGACCGACCAGCCGGCCTTTTCCAAGGCCTTGCGCGATGCTGGGATCGGGCCGGTGCCCATGATCTGCGGATCGACGCCGGCGGTTGCCCAGGACACGATGCGTGCCAGCGGGGTGATGCCGCGCCTCACCGCTTCCGCCTCGCTCATCAGCAGCGCGCCGGCGGCGCCGTCATTGATGCCGGAGGCGTTGGCGGCGGTCACCGTGCCGTCCTTGTCGAAGGCCGGCTTCAGCTTGGTCATGGCGTCGAGCGTGGCGCCGTGGCGGATGTATTCGTCCTGGTCGACAATGGTGTCGCCCTTCTTGCCCTTGAGTGTGACGGCGACGATCTCGTCCTTGAACTTGCCGGCCTTCTGCGCGGCCTCGGCCTTGTTCTGCGAAGCCAGCGCAAACTGATCCTGGTCTTCGCGGGTGATCTGGAACTGACGCGCGACGTTTTCGGCGGTGTTGCCCATGTGATAGCCGTTGAAGGCGTCCCACAGCCCGTCCTTGATCATGGTGTCGATCAGCTTGAAGTCGCCCATCTTGACGCCGGCGCGCAGGTGCTGGGCATGCGTCGAAAGCGACATCGATTCCTGGCCGCCGGCGATGATCACCTTGGCGTCGCCGATGGCGATCTGCTGCATGCCGAGCGCAATGGCACGCAGGCCCGAGCCGCAAACCTGATTGAGGCCCCAGGCGGTGGTTTCCTTGGGCAGACCGGCATTGATCGATGCCTGGCGGGCCGGGTTCTGGCCTTGCGCGGCGGTCAGCACCTGGCCGAGGATGACCTCGTCGACCTCGCCTGGTTCGACACCGGCACGTGACAGCAATTCCCTGATGACGACGGCACCGAGCTCATGCGCCGGGGTGGCGGCAAAGGCGCCGTTGAAGGAGCCTACCGGCGTGCGCGCCGCACTGGCAATGACGATGGAAGCGGACATTTTCTTCTCCAGACTTCAAGGGTGTTGCTCTGTCGTTGGGGACTTTTCTTGCCCTTTCCCAACCCCAAGTCAAACCGGAAATGGGCATGGCGCCCATGCGCCGCAAGCAGGCCGTGCCTTGCCGTGGCGACCATTCGTCCATTGCTGCGCAGCATATTTTGCCTGCTATGCAGCATTTAGTGATCCCGCACTGCACAAACTGCTTGGAATTGTGAAGCTTTTGCGCATATCCTCAAAAAAAAGGCACAATCGTTATCGGCGGCTTGCTCAGAGGCGCGCCGGTGTCCCCGGGAGGATGTAGATGGCCGCTAAAGACGATCCGATCATCATCAAGAAATACGCCAATCGCCGCCTCTACAACACCGGCACCAGCACCTATGTGACGCTCGAGGACCTCGCCGAGATGGTCAAGAAGGGCGAGGAGTTCACCGTCCAGGACGCCAAGACCGGCGACGACATCACGCATCCGGTGCTGACACAGATCATCTTCGAACTGGAGAACAAGGACGGGCAGAACATGCTGCCGATCCCGTTCCTGCGCCAGCTCATCGCTTATTACGGCGACCAGATGCAGATGATCGTGCCGAGCTTCCTCGAACAGTCGATGCTTGCCTTTTCCAAGGAGCAGGAACGCTTTCGCGAGCAGATGAAGGGGGCGATCGGCAAGTCGCCGCTCGACATGATGAAGATCACCACGCCGATCAAGGCGCTGGAGGAACAGACACGCCGCAACATGGAAATGTTCCAGAATGCGATGCGGCTGTTCACGCCGTTCCCGCCCGCCGGCACCGCGCCAGCCGCCGCGCCGTCGCCCGAGCCGGCCAGGAAGGAAACGTCAGAAAAACCCGACGATCTTCAGGAACTGAAGGACCAGATCGCGGCCATGCAGCGCAAGCTCGACACGATGTCCTGAGCGCTTGGCGCTCTTGCAACCCTACACCAGCACGCCCTCATAGCGGCCGCGCGGCCTGATGACACTTCCGCTTGTTATCTGTTCGACCGTGTGCTCGGCCCAGCCGACGCTGCGTGCGAGCGCAAACAGGCGAAACGGCGCATCGCGCGGCAAGCCAAGGCTGCGCGTCAGCGCTGCCAGCCCAAAGTCGATGTTGGGAAGCGCGCCGGTCGCGGCAAGGGCAGCGTCGCGCAGCGACGATAGTGTGCCGTCAACCTCGATCACCGACAGCAGCGCGGCGCCCCGGGGATCGCCGTCGGGATAGAGCTGATGACCGAACCCCGGCAATGGCCGGTCGTGGCTGAGCCAGCGCCGGATCGTCGCATCGGCGCCATGTCGGGCCGCATCCTCGGCCAGTTGCATCACCGCCTCGCCGGCACCGCCATGGCGAGGGCCTGACAGCGTCGCGAGCCCGGCCAGCAGGCAAGCGGCCAGCGGCGCGCCGGTCGAGGCTGCGACGCGCGCGGCGAAGGTCGACGCATTCAGTTCATGATCGGCAAGCAGGACAAGCGCGCGGCGGATCGCATTGGCGCCGCCGGCGTCCACCGACCAGGCCTGCGCCAGCCGCTGATGGACGGGATCTGGTCCTGCCGGTGCGCCCAGCGCGGCGACCAGCACGCCGACAGCGTGCGCGGCATCGGCATGCAGCGAGGCCCGGTTGCGCCCAAGCGACGGGCGCCCTTGGCCGGCAAGCACGGCAAGTTGCGCAAAAGCCGAGGCCCGGCCGGCTTGATGGGGCACATCCGGCGACGGTGCTTCGAAAGCCACCGGTTCCGGCAGAGCCCAGAGAATGGCGGCGGCTTCTTCCAGTGTGGCGTGCCCGGAGAGCACTGCGGCGTCCTGCCCGCGATAGATGAGCCGACCGTGCGAGACGGTCGAAATCGCCGTTGCGATTGAGGGTTCGCCCCAGGCAATGGCGCTTTCAGCGATGACTGATGGGCTCCGTCCGCGCGCCCGGCGGGTCGCCAGTGCGGCGATATCGTCGGCGCGGTACTGGCTGCGGCGCGGATCGGCGCGGTCGGGCCGCATGCCGATGCGCCCACGGCTGACATAGGCGTACAGCGTCTGCGCCCGCACCTTGAGGCGCTCAAGCGCCTCTTCCCGGGACAACCACTCGGACATATCGAGCCCTGATATTGATTCTATTGATCAAGATTGATGGAAACGTTGCCCATCTCTATCTCCGATCCGGAAATGCTTCAAGGAGACAGGCTATGGCGAATGGGCTCGATGACGTGGTGGCGGCGGAAACCGTGCTTTCCGATGTGGATGGTCTTGGTGGCCGTCTGACGATCCGAGGTCATTCGCTGCCGGAGCTGGCCGGCCGCTTGAACTATGCCCAGGTGATGCGGCTGCTGCTCGACGGCTTCTTCGACGACCTTCCCGATGAGGCGCAACTGACGCGGGCACTGGGCCAGGCACGCGCCGAGGTGTTCGAACGGCTCTTGCCCTCGCTGCCCCTGCTGGCGTCGCTCGATGTTTACAGCGCCATGCGCGCCGGCATGGCGCTGCTGCCGGACGGCAACACGCTGACGGACGCATTGCGGCTGATAGCGGCACCTGCCGTGCTGACACCGG
>NZ_RZTF01000860.1:0-700 GCF_004023175.1 Mesorhizobium sp. M7A.F.Ca.MR.362.00.0.0 | reverse complement strand
CCCTGTCAATCTGCGCGAAATCACGGGAGGGCGCGATATCGGGCGTAGGGGTCGTTTGGCTATTCAGGTCGGATTTCATTGGTCTCCGTGGGCGAAAGATCGAGTGTCACGTGGCAACGTAGTAATCCTTGCTTTGCCTTGCCGGCGGCACGGCATGGGCCGTGATCAGACCGTCTCAGATGAATGAAGACCTTTTTTCGCTTTTGGCCAAGGTTTGCCGAAGGCTGTCAGGAAAAGGGCATCTGTCGCATTCATATCGCCATGAGGCAGTTTTCGGCATCCGTCACCGTGAGCTCTACGCCAACTTTCGGATGCATTATCTGATTCCGCGCTGTGATCGCTGCGGAAAGTAAGGGCCACCATGCCCGATTTGCGTCGAATTGTTTGTGCGAAAAACGCCACAATAGAAAATGCAGCCTTTCATCAATTGAACGGTATTTATGACGCAGTAAGATTATTGACGAACATGTTAGATCTTGAAACCGAGGTAAAGAAAGGGAGTCAGCCACTCCGGGATTTTTAAGAAGCATGCTTGCCCAGGAAGTCGGCGAGTCGGCGAGCAAGGCGGTCCGCGTCTTTCATCTCGCATTCCCAGATCACTAGGACCCGCCATCCGTCGGCCTCGATCGCTGCGACGCTCTCGGCATCGCGCTCGACGTTCCTCGCGATCTTCGCCGACCAGTATTCCCGGTTTTTTTTC
>NZ_RZTF01000859.1:0-700 GCF_004023175.1 Mesorhizobium sp. M7A.F.Ca.MR.362.00.0.0 | reverse complement strand
GTTCGAGGTCGTGCCCGGCCAGATGTTCTACGAGCGCTGCGAGACGCAGCCATCCGAGATTTCGCGCAAGCTGAAAGCCATCAATCCGTCGCCCTATTCCTTCTTCATCAATCTGGGCGAAGGCGAATATCTGATCGGCGCCTCGCCGGAAATGTTCGTGCGCGTCAACGGCCGCCGCGTCGAGACCTGCCCGATCTCAGGCACCATCAAGCGCGGCGACGACGCCATTTCCGACTCAGAGCAGATCCTGAAACTGCTCAACTCGAAGAAGGACGAATCCGAGCTGACCATGTGCTCGGACGTCGATCGCAACGACAAGTCGCGGGTCTGCGAGCCGGGTTCGGTGCGCGTCATCGGCCGTCGGCAGATCGAAATGTATTCGCGCCTGATCCACACGGTCGACCACATCGAAGGCCGGCTGCGCGAAGGCATGGATGCCTTCGATGCCTTCCTGTCGCATGCCTGGGCGGTCACCGTCACCGGCGCGCCGAAACTGTGGGCCATGCGCTTCATCGAACAGAACGAGAAGAGCCCGCGCGCCTGGTATGGCGGTGCGATCGGCATGGTCAATTTCAACGGTGACATGAACACCGGCCTGACGCTCCGCACCATCCGTATCAAGGACGGCATTGCCGAAGTGCGGGCCGGCGCCACATTGCTGTTCGACAGCATTCCCGAGGAAGAAGAAGCCGAAACCGAA
>NZ_RZTF01000858.1:0-715 GCF_004023175.1 Mesorhizobium sp. M7A.F.Ca.MR.362.00.0.0 | reverse complement strand
CTGCTGTCCAGTGCGCGACGTTTGGAGGAGTTCGGCCGAAACCTGGCCAGCGGCGCCGTCGGTCGGCTCGCCATCGGCTATGTCGAAGGCGCCGTTCATGCCGGGCTTGTCGCCGGGATGCTGCGCCAGTTCCGTCGCGACCGGCCGGATTTCCACCTGCAGCTGAGAAGCCTGCGTTCTGCGGCGCAGTTGGAAGGGCTACGGCAGCGGTCGCTGGATCTGGGCTTTGTCTACTCGCCGCCAGCCGATGATGACCCGGATGTCGCGGCCATGGCGCTGCGGCATGAGCCGCTGGTGCTGGCGATCCCCGAAGATGATCCGCTTGTTCAATTACCAGAGGTTGGGCCGCATCACCTTGACGGTCGCACCTGGATCACCGTCGTGCGCCAGCCGGACGACACCAATCGCGGCCAGTTCCTTGCCGCCTGCGCCAAAGCCGGCTTTTTGCCCGACATCGCCTATGAAACGGCGGATCCGCTAACCTCGCTCGGCCTTGTCAGCGCCGGCCTTGGTCTGGCGACGGTGCAAGCCAGCCTGCGCGCCGCTGCGCCGCCGCGGATCGTATTTCGCGACCTGCCGTGGTTCGACCGCACGGTTTCACTCCATCTCGCCTGGCGGCGTCATGACCGCCGCGCGGTGATTGCCGATTTGCGGCAGGCTGCGGAGGAAGAGGGGAGTAGGGCAGTAGGGCAGTAGGGCAGTAGGGCAGTAGGGC
>NZ_RZTF01000857.1:0-723 GCF_004023175.1 Mesorhizobium sp. M7A.F.Ca.MR.362.00.0.0 | reverse complement strand
CTATTTAGTTATCTGTAATTTTAAACCTATCAATCTATTCTAGCAATACTAATCTACTAGATTGTGTTTGATTTTTAAAAAAAGTTGTTCTTCTCGGTCCAATAATATTATCCGATTGAAGGAATTTCGATTAAATTCTTTATATTATTTGAGGGTTATGGGAATGGAAAATAAAAAAGGTTACCATGAAAGGTAACCTTTTTTATTATTATGGTTTTAATAAAGGTTCTGATTTAATAATAATTTGCTTAGTTTCGGCATCAACGACTATATTTTTAATATCCTTACCGTTTTCAGATACTGTCAAATACACATATACTTGTCTGTTGGGATCATAACCATTACCTGAAACTCTGTTTTCACCTATAAACTTATCTGCTTTTGATAATACTTTGTTTATATCTTTAAAAGAGACTTTCTCTCTAATGTTCATTTTAGCGTTTTTGTATTCATGGTACTGTTTTTGGTCTATTGAGTTATAAAAAGAATCGGCATCAGCAAATTTTTCACTAGCAAGAACTTCATCGCCAAAAATGGAGAAGATTGCGTCTCCTCCTATTTCCTTGTATCGGACTATCTTGTTCATCATCACTGTCTTCAGAATTATTTTCTTCATTTTCATTGCTTTGTTCTTCACTTTATTCTTGAATCTGCCCAATTAATGAAATAACGGATCCAATTGCCTGAATCCAACTCCCAACAACATCTAATGACCATATATTA
>NZ_RZTF01000856.1:0-724 GCF_004023175.1 Mesorhizobium sp. M7A.F.Ca.MR.362.00.0.0 | reverse complement strand
ACCAAGGGCAGTTACGATTTCGACGACGTGTTCTTCACCGGCAGCGCCAATCTGGCGACGGCGCCCGGTTCAGTCATCCTGGTCTCGCAGTCGGGCGGGTTCGTTGCCGCGGGCACAACCGGCAACCTCAGCGTGGGCGTCAATACCATATCGCTCGCCGCAGCCGACGCGCTGACCGGCGCGCAGAACTTCGCCTTCGTCGGCACGATCAGCCTTGGCGCCACGACCTTCACGCTCGATTCCGGACAGACCATTGCCGGCTTCGGCAACGGCGGCGTCGTTTCGACCGGAACGATCCAGCCCGCCAATGTCCAGGGCAATCTCGGCGCCACCGGCGGCAACGTCACCGGCGACGAGGCCGTGGTCAACGGCACGGCCAACCTCATGCAGTTGCTCGGCGACAATGCCGTGCGCAACACCGCCTTCGACTTCAGCGGTGCCACCGGTTCCGCCTTCCTCATTGACCAGGGCGCTGTCGGCTTCAGCAATGCCGCAGGCATCACGATCGAAGGCGTGACGATCTCGAATGTGGCGGCGGGCCAGACCGCCGTCCAGGTTACCGGTCTCAATGGTAACCTGTCTGTCATCAACAACAACATCAGCGTTGCCGGCGCACTGCTCAACGTCAATGGCGGCACCGGCACCATCTCGGTGTCGCGCGGCTTCCTGCCCAATGGCGGGCCGGCCGGAACGCTGACCGGCGGCGGCATCAGCATCGCCAACC
>NZ_RZTF01000855.1:0-728 GCF_004023175.1 Mesorhizobium sp. M7A.F.Ca.MR.362.00.0.0 | reverse complement strand
CAGATAGAATCACTAGTTTTACCGCCATGCATGATCGTTATGACCGCGGGCTGTCGCAAGGTTCCATCGCCACTATCACCTCTCCAGATGCTAAGGCGCACGATCTTAGTTATTCCGTTTGGCCATTCATAGCGGCTTCAGCCGTTTGTTCCGACTCTTTTGCTCGAATAGCAATCATTCGTCGAACGGGCGAAATAATCTTTGAAAATAAACAAGCCAACGATCCCACTGGACCGATGAAGACGATAGGTGAGCAGGGCGTGATGCAGGCACTTATGATTGCCCGTAATAGGCCATTGGGAAAAACTCACCGGGACGAGATTCAGAATATCTGGAACAAGCTCGAACAGAGCGATAGGTTCGCTCGACATCTACCTTGCGCTAACCTAAAATCTTACACGGCGGAAATCGGCCTGGCGCTTAACAATCAATTGGATTTTGATCCATACAAAATTCCGGCTGACGATCAGCGACATATGGCCGAGATGTTCGTTCGAAATGTTAAGCGAGATGAAGACTTTATAGTGGCAAATATCGGTGATCCGTACTGCTACGTCAGTCATACCACTAAGAGAATCACATCATGCCATAATATATTACAAGAGAGGTTTCTCGGAAAGTCTGCAATTGCTAGAACCGGACCATCGGATTCGACCTTTGCTCCTCAAGAGGATACAACCTGGGGCACTCCCCATCAGGAGCCACTTTTACGGTCATCCATTGTGAAG
>NZ_RZTF01000854.1:0-731 GCF_004023175.1 Mesorhizobium sp. M7A.F.Ca.MR.362.00.0.0 | reverse complement strand
GATGCCGAACTCTTTGGCTGGTGGCTCGCCGACCTGGTACTGGCGCAACGCCTGGGCTGGCCGCAGCCCCTGCCGCTCCTAATGGCGCAGGGTTTTGGACCATCTTTCCGCACCGAGGCCGGCGGTGGCCGGCGCATCCGGCCCGGGGACAAGAATTTTGAGCGGGCGGTTTGCATCGCGCTCGTCGCGGCCGCCGCGGACGCTTGTCGGTTGGCCGCCGAGCTGTCGCGCCGGGCCGAAAAACTCCTGGCGGTGGCGCCGAAACTGCGCGCCAAAGGCGCCGGCGACGTAATCTTTCTGCTGCTCAGTGAAGACGCCGTGTCCGGATCGCTGACGACGGACAATCTGTCGCGCTTTGCATCGCGACGGCTGTTCGAACGGCTGCAGCAACTGGAGGTCGTGCGCGAGCTCTCCGGCCGCACCACCTTTCGGCTTTTTGGGTTGTAGGGATGACCGAAGCCTCTGCCCGCCGCAAGCCGAACGAACAGCCTGTGTTGCTCGACACGGAATTGGACCACCTGCCGCCGGAGCTGCGCTGGCGCGAATGGATGGGCCGCGTCGAAGCAGTCATCTTTGCCGCCAGCGACCCGGTGCCGCGCGAGGTGCTGGCGCGGGTAGTGGGAAGAAACTGCAATCTCGAGCTGATCATCGACGACATTCGCGCCGAGCTCGCCGGCCGCCCCTACGAGCTGGTCGCGGTCGCCGGTGGCTGGCAGCACCGGACCAGGAAA
>NZ_RZTF01000853.1:0-735 GCF_004023175.1 Mesorhizobium sp. M7A.F.Ca.MR.362.00.0.0 | reverse complement strand
GCCGATGCCGCCGATCACCGCCACCAGCACGATGTCGTAGAGCAGCGTCGAATTGACGACGCGGGTGTTGATCGAATGCAGGCTCGCCGCCGTCAGCAGGCCGGCGACCAGTGCGACGAAAGCGGAAAGCACATAGCGCAGCACCAGCATCGGCCGCACCGGAATGCCGATGTTGCGGGCTGCAACCGGATTGTCGCCGGCGAAGTAGATGTAGCGGCCCCATTTGGTGTAGCGCAGGAACAGGAAGAAGAGGAAGGCGAGGCCGGCAAAGACGAACACCTCGACCGGAATATCGAGGAAGCGCAGGCCGCCGAGCAGCTCGACCCAGTGGCCCTGCGGCACCGGCACCGCATCCTGCGTGATCAGCTGCGAGCGCACATAGCCGAAGACGAAGGAGCCTGTCGCCAGCGTCACGAAGATCGCGGGCACATCGGCATAGGCGACGAGAAACCCGTTGAGCAGGCCGATGGCCAGCACACCGGCCAGCACATAGGCGAAGGCCAGCCCGTCCGGCGTTCCCGAATTCAGAAGTTGCAGATACCAGGCGACAGACATCGCCATGATCGCCACGGCGGAGAGGTCGATGCCGCGTCCGATGATGACGACGGCCATGCCGAGCGCAAGGATGCCCAGCACCGACACCGAGCGGACGATGGCGACGAGATTGTTGGGATCGATGAAACCCGGCAGGCCTATGGCCGCTGCAACGAACAGCACCGCCGCTATGGCAAAGAC
>NZ_RZTF01000852.1:0-736 GCF_004023175.1 Mesorhizobium sp. M7A.F.Ca.MR.362.00.0.0 | reverse complement strand
CCTTACAGCTTGTCGAGTGATCGCGAAGCCGACTTACCAGAAAGGCGCCCGACCAGACTGGCCAGTTCCAGCAAGTCGACAGTACGCAAGAGCGCCCTCCCATTCCCCATGACAACTTCTGGATCCGGGCTCGCAAGATCAGTCCATTGCGGAGGAACCGACCATACGGCGCTATCGTCGGCCTGCAGCAAAAGGCGTTCGCCATGCCGATTGTATCGTCTGCCGACACATGGCAGCAGCCGCGAGAACAGAGGATGAAACGGATGCGTGATCCGCACTAATTGCGTATCTGCGTTCGTAGAGTCTGCATTCCCAAGTGAGGTACAAGAAGCTGGAGCGCGGGCGTTTTATTTGGCCATCGGCGGCCGACGGCACGGTGGTGATCACGCCGGCGCAGCTTGGCTATCTGCTCGAAGGCATCGACTGGCGCATGCCGCAAAAAACCTGGCGTCCGAGCTCGGCGGGATGAGCAAAATCGTTGGCATGGAGGAGCGAATATGATTCCATCGCGCCATGACCGACGCGGCCGATCAGCTTCCCGGTGACCTTGCCAGTGCGCACGCGATGATCCTCGCGGAGCGCGCCGCCCGCCGTGAGGCGCAAGCACTCGCTGCCCGCGCGCAGGCCGTGAACTCGCATTCGGATGCGCTGATCGCTCGGCTCAGGCTGGAGATCGAGAAGCTGAAGCGCGAGATCCATGGCAGCCGCTCGGAGCGCAAGGCGCGGCTTCTCGAAC
>NZ_RZTF01000851.1:0-737 GCF_004023175.1 Mesorhizobium sp. M7A.F.Ca.MR.362.00.0.0 | reverse complement strand
ACATCGAACCGTTCGCCGTTCTGACGGGGATGGTTATGCCGGAGCGGATGCCGAAATCAGCCGCGTGCGCGTAAAACGCGCGTTGGGCTTTTGAAAGCCGCGGCCTCTCCTGATCGCCGCTCCACGTGAAGGTCCGCTTCATGGTTTTCGCGCGTCCTACGACCGGATCGAGCGCAGAATAATTTCGTCCGAAGTACACTGACTGCCACTCTGGATGATAGTTCGAAATCGCGAGCGTATGGCCGGGCTGGATGTTGAGATAGGCATACCCGCCAAATCCGATCTGTTCAGCCAGGCCAGCCAGAGCATCCTTAAGGTTGCGTTGATCGCCTTCGACAGCGGTAAGGTCAGTCAGCTTATCCAGCCAGTGCTGCATTCGTTTTCCTCCCTGAACGCATCGGCGATTTCGTGTGATCCCCCGATGGCCAGTCAAGGCGGCGAGAACGGGCCTTCAACTCCTCATGAGGTGCGCCCGCTACGATCGGTTCGGCAAAGCGGACCAGCCTTCACACCGGATCACTTCGTTCCGACGTAGGGTCGTTCCGGCGTAGGGGACATTTGCCATGCTCAGTTCGCATGACCGACGCAACAACCGTGTTCAGCCTCTCCAGCGGGTCGCCGGTATTCGATCCTCTCCCGTGCCGGCCAAAATCGAGTTGATAAAAACGTTGATCAAGGACGAGAGCACGATAGGATACGAAGGCTAGCGAAACGAAACGAAAGCAGCGCCTGTAAGC
>NZ_RZTF01000084.1:12183-19370 GCF_004023175.1 Mesorhizobium sp. M7A.F.Ca.MR.362.00.0.0 | reverse complement strand
GCGGGCGCATCACGCGTTCCATCGACACGGCGCGCGGCGTGGTCAATGCCGACCCCGCCAAGCCGGACCTCGACAAGCTGCCTACCGACACCTTCGGCACGGTCGAGTTTCGCGACGGCCGAATGGTAGCGTCCATCGGCGGCAAGGACGTCGAGATCCTGAGCAGTTTAAACGGTCAGGCGAATTGGGCGGCGATGAACAGCAATGCGACGCTGTCGGCAACAGGGATCTGGCGGGGCGAAAGCGTCGCGCTGGACGTCGCCTCGGCCAGACCACTTGTGCTGTTTGCCGGCGGCACGGCGCCGCTGACGCTGTCCTTCAAGGCGGCGCCCGCCACCTTCTCGTTCGACGGCACGGCCAGCATGTCTGAAAATACCTATTTCGACGGTCAGGCGAAGTTCTCGGCACCCTCGCTGCGGCGTGTCCTGGAATGGTCGCAGGCCGGCATCGCTCCGGGTGCGGCGATCGGCTCGGTCAGCATTTCGAGCAAGATCACCGCGACGGGCGGGCGCGTCAAGTTCGACAACACGGCAATTGCACTCGACAACAATCCGGGGATGGGTGCACTGGACCTCTCGCTTGGCGCACAACCTGTGATCTCCGGCACGCTCGCCTTCGACACGCTCGACCTCAGATCGTTTCTTTCGGCCTTCACCCCGCTGGTGCCGACCGGAGGGGCGGGACCCGGCGAAATCGACACAAGTTTCGCCGACAAGATCAATCTCGATCTGAGGCTGTCGGCAGCCCACGCCACGGCGGGACCTATCCAGCTCGCCGATGTCGCCGCCACCGCCCAGGTCAAGGATGGTCTGTCGGTATTCGACATCTCCGATGCCTCGGCCTTCGGCGGCAACATCCAGACCAGCCTTCGCTTCGATCGCAAGCCGGAGGGCTCGCAGGTCGAAATCCGCCTTCTGGCGTCCGACATCGACGGCGGTGCGTTCGGCACGGCGGCAGGGATGACGCGGCTGGTGCCGGTCGGCACGGGCACCGTCTCGGTGATCCTCAAGGGGCCGGGCAGAACCTGGGATTCCATCTTCGACAATGCCGACGGCTCGGTCTCGGCGACCTTCGGGCCGGGTGCGTTGAGCAAGCTCAACCTGCCGGCCTTCCTCAAACATACCGAACAGGGCGGCTTCTTCGCGCTCGACGACGTCTCCGACGGAACATTGCCGATCGACGGCGCCGAGATCAAGGCCACCATTTCGAAGGGCGTGGCGCGGATCGACAAGGCCGAGGCCAATTCAGCGAAGTACAAGATCTGGCTGTCCGGCATCGCGTCCTACGCCGGGCGCGGACTGGCCTTGTCCGGCGGCGTCATTCAGCCTGACCAGGCGGCAACGCAGGCCAACGGCCAGCAAGGTCCCAACCAGTCATCGTTCTTCGTCGGCGGAACCTGGAGCACGCCGTTCATTTCCCCGATCAGCCGCGGCGTTTCGGGGGAATAGGCCGCCACTGCGCCTCCTGTCTTTCACCCGCGCTGCGCCGCCTGCTCGTCGAGCTGGCGCTGCACCTCACGCCGCTTGTTGGCAAGCGAGGCGATGATGACGCCAATCGCCACGACAGCGATCAGGATGGTGCAGGCAGCGTTGATTTCCGGCGTCACGCCGAGGCGAACCTGGCTGTAGATCTTCATCGGCAGCGTCGTGGCGCCCGGCCCGGAGGTGAAGCTTGCGATGACCAGATCGTCGAGCGAAAGCGTGAAAGCCAGCATCCAGCCGGAGACGATCGCCGGCATGATGACCGGCAATGTGATCTGGAAGAAGGTCTTCACCGGCGTTGCGCCAAGATCCATCGCGGCTTCTTCCAGCGAGCGGTCGAAAGTCATGAGCCGCGACTGCACGACCACGGCGACGAAGCACATGGTCAGCGTGATATGGGCGAGCGTCACGGTGAGAAAGCCACGGTCGAGCCCGACCGCGACGAAGAGCAGCAGCAGCGACAGGCCGGTGATCACTTCCGGCATGACCAGCGGCGCAAAGACCATGCCGGAGAACAGCACCCTGCCCTTGAAGCGCGTGTAGCGGGTCAAGGTGAGTGCCGCCAGCGTGCCGAGAACGGTCGCTACCGTGGCCGAGATCAGGCCAACGCGCGCCGTCACCCAGGTCGCGTCCATGAGGCCCTGATTGTGGAACAGCGAGACGTACCATTTGGTCGAGAAACCGCCCCAGACCGTAACCAGTTTCGACTCGTTGAACGAGAAGACGATGAGCAGCACGATCGGCAGATAGAGAAAGGCAAAGCCAAGCACGATCGAAGTGATGTTGAAGCGGCTCCAGGTGGCGTTCATGAGGTCACCTGTCCATTTCCTGAGCGCGCGCCTGGGCCCGCTGGAAGAGCATGATCGGCACGATCAGCAGCAACAGCAGGATGACGGCAACGGCCGACGACACCGGCCAGTCGCGATTGGCGAAGAACTCGTTCCACAACGTCTTGCCGATCATCAGCGTCTGCGAGCCGCCGAGCAGATCGGGAATGACGAACTCGCCGACGGCCGGAATGAACACCAGCAGACAGCCGGCGATGACGCCGGGCAGCGACAGCGGGAAGGTGATCTTCCAGAACGCACTTGTCGGCGGACAGCCGAGATCCTTGGCTGCCTCGATCAGCGAATAGTCCATCTTCTCAAGCGCGGAATAGAGCGGCAACACCATGAACGGCAGGTAGGAATAGACGATGCCGATGAAGATCGCCGTATAGGTGTTGAGGATGATCAGCGGCTGGTGGATGACGCCGGTGGCGAGCAGCAGCTGATTGAGCAGCCCTTCGGGCTTGAGAATGCCGATCCAGGCGTAGACCCGGATCAGGAACGAGGTCCAGAACGGTAGGATCACCAGCATCAGCAAGGTCGGGCGGATCGTCGCCGGCGCGCGCGCCATGCCATAGGCGATGGGGTAGCCGACGAGCAATGTCAGGACCGTCGAGACCGCGGCGATGATGACGCTGGTTACATAGGCGTTGAAGTAGAGGGCGTCCTGCGTCAGCCAGGCGTAATTGTCGAGGCTGAGTTGCTTCAGCTGAGCCAGGAACCCGGAAATGCCGCCGCTGAAATCGAGCGCCGGCGTATAGGGCGGAATGGCGATTGCCGTCTGCGACAGCGAGATCTTGAAGACGATGACGAACGGAATGAGGAAGAAGAACAGCAGCCAGACATAGGGGATGATGATGACCAGTCGGCCAACGAAGGCAGCACCCAGCCTGGCAAGGAGGGATTTGCCGGCATTGGATGCCGGAGAGGCTGATGAGGTGGTGACGGCGGCGCTCGACATGGTCGCCCCTACCGCGTCAGCACGACGCCGGCATCGGGCCGGAAGGAAACCCAGGTGCGGTCGTTCCAGCTCAGCGGATCCTCGGTGATGCGGGCCGCGTTCATGGTGCTCGCGCGCACCACCTGGCCGTCGTCCAGCCTGACATGGTAGACGGTCATGTCGCCGAGATAGGCGATGTCGTAGACCTCGCCCTCGATGGCGTTGACCGCCTCGGCCGGCTTCTTCGACGACACCTTGATCTTTTCGGGCCTGATGGCGAAGGTGACGGCCGTCCCGGCGCCGGCGGTGCCGGCATTGTCGGTGCGGATGGTGAGTCCGTTGCCGGCATCGATGCTGGCGCTGCCGGCCTCGCCACGCGCGATCTTGCCCTCGAACATGTTCACATTGCCGACGAAGCCGGCGACGAAGCGCGATCCCGGCGCCTCGTAGACTTCGGCCGGCGTTGCCACCTGCATCACCTCGCCCTTGTCGATGATGGCGATGCGATCGGCCATGGTCATCGCCTCTTCCTGGTCGTGGGTGACCACGACGAAGGTCAGGCCGAGGTTCTGCTGCAAATCCATCAGTTCGAACTGCGTCTCTTCGCGCAGCTTCTTGTCCAACGCGCCGAGCGGCTCGTCGAGCAGCAGCACCTTCGGCCGCTTGGCGACCGAGCGGGCGAGCGCGACGCGCTGGCGCTGGCCGCCGGACAGTTGGTGCGGCTTGCGCTTGGCGAACTGCTCGAGTTTGACCAGCTTCAGCATCTCGGCGACGCGCGCCTTGATCTCGGCCTTCGGCTTGCCCAGCATTTCCAGGCCAAAGCCGATATTGTCGGCCACCGTCATATGCGGGAACAGCGCGTAGGACTGGAACACGGTGTTGACCGGCCGCTTGAAGGGCGGCAGCGGCGCGATGTCCTGGCCGTAGAGCAGGATCTCACCGGCGGTTGGAAAGTCGAAGCCGGCGATCAGCCTGAGCAACGTCGTCTTGCCGCAGCCGGATGGCCCCAGCAACGTGAAGAATTCGTTCTCGCGGATAGATACCGAGACCGTGTCGAGGGCAGCTACCTGCCCCTCACCTGATCCGAAAATTTTTCTGACGTTTACTACTTCAATCGCATTCCGATCCGGTTTGTCCGGCACGATTACGCCTCACTGTTGACCCCGCTCTTGCTGGCGGAGCTTTTCCCCTGTTCGATGTGACCACATGGCCGGTGGGTTGGCAAGCCCGGCATTGGGTCACAGTTCAATCAGTCATTGAGGCCTGCAAGCCCCATGCCATAGTCAGGCCTGATAGGTGACCTTGCCGCCGCAAATCGTCGTCACCGGCCGCACCTTGTGCAGGTCGGCCGGGGCGGTGTTCTCGATATCCATCGACAAAACCACCAGATCGGCCATGTAGCCTGATTTCAGCGTGCCCTTGCGGTGCTCGGCGAATTCGGCATAGGCGCCCTCGATCGTGTAACCGGCGATCGCTTCATGCAGTGAGAAACTCTGGTCCGGGTCGCTTTCTGCCCACGGTTTGCGCAACACCGCCGCCTGAATGCCCAGGATCGGATCGATCGGCGACACCGGCCAATCGGATGCGAAGACGACATGCGCGCCGGCATCCTTCAAGGTCCGCCAGGCATAGCTCAGCGGCCAGCGCGCCGGTCCGATGCGCGATACCGTCGGCTCCAGTGGAAAATCCATTGCGCCCGGCGGATGCGGCGGTTGCATGGAGGCAATGACGCCGAGTTCGGCGAAACGCGGCACATCAGCGGTGGTGGTGACCTCGATGTGCTCGACGCGGTGACGGCTGTCGCGCTTGCCGTTCGCCTTCTGCGCCGCCTCATAACCGTCGAGCACCGCGCGCACCGCGCCGTCGCCGATCGAATGCACGGCGATCTGCAGCCCGCGTCTGTCGACCGCGACGGCCAGATCGATGAACTGTTGCGGCGTGAACAGCGGCTCGCCCACCCAGTCGAGCCGGTCGGCATAAGGCTCGACCATGACAGCTGTCCAGGAATCGAGAACGCCGTCGTAGAACACCTTGACCATGCCCGACGACAGCCATTCCCTGTTGTAGCGTTCGGCCATATCAGAGGCCTTGTCGAGCATGTCGAGCGTCATGAAATTCTTGTAGTGGAACGGGATCTTGACGCGGCAGGGCAAGCCTTCCTCGGCGTCGATCTCGGCCAGCAGCTCAAGCTGATAGAGATTGCCGTCCATGTTCTGGATCGAGGTGATGCCGTGGCGGGCGCACCAGGCGAGCCCGCGCCGCATGATGTCGCGGTCGGCGTCCCGCTCCGCCGTCGTCGGCATCGGGTCCGGCTCGCCGCCGGTCGACAGCCCCAGCCGCACCCGGCCTTCGCCGGCAAGATCGAGCACCGGGCCAAAGGCCTCGCCTTCGCGCAATTCACCGGCGGCCAGACCATCGTCACCCATGACGATCTCATTGCCCGGACCAAGCGTGCGCCCCTGCAGGATGCCGGCCATTTCCAGCGCCTTGGTGTTGGCCCACATGGTGTGATGGTCGGGCGCCGCCATGCAGAACGGGCGATCGGGCAAGATGGCGTCGAGGTGATGGCGCGTCACGCGCTCGCTGCCGAGCACGGTGTAGTCGACGCCCTGGCCGACCAGCATCTTCGCGTCGGGCCGGGTCGGCGCATAGTCGCGGATCGCCTTCTGCAGCGCCTCGAAGCCATGAATACCGGTGAGTTGAAGGTGGGCAAGTTCAGCCCCGCCCGAAAACAGATGCATATGGGCTTCGATGAACCCCGGGACCACCGAACCGCCCTTGGCGTCGATGACCCTGGTGGCCGGTCCCTTGAACTCTTCGATGGAGGCGCGGCTGCCGATGGCGACGATTGCGCCATCCTTGACGGCGACAGCCTCGGCGGTGGGATTGTCGTCGTCGATGGTCAGTACACGACCATTGATGACGATCAGATCCGCATTGTGACCCGCACCTGTGACAGACATCGCGACTCCGCGCTTTTGACGACTGACTGAGACCGACAACCTCTTGTCCAACGACCTGCCACTCCACCGGAGCGGCGCCATGGGACGAAAAAGAATGCCAGCGCGCTGTCTTGGAAATTCCCCTTGTCATCCCAAGAGGCAGCGTGGATAAAGAATGCGACTGATTATTCGCGTTTGTCAACATACCGAATCTGGAATGTATTGTGGACAGCAAGCTCCCACCATGTTGAGACCGGGCGGGGAACGAGGACATCAAGCCGTGAAGCGCAGTCTCGACCGCAAAACCAGGATAGCGCTCGAACCGCGCAAACAGCCGCGGCAACAACGCTCCAGCAAGGTGGTCGACCGGATTCTCGACGCAGCGCTGGTCTTGACGCGGGAGCAAGGAACCAAGACGCCGACGACGCTCGCCATTGCGCAGCGCGCAGGCTTGTCGGTTGGTTCGATCTACCAATACTTCCCCAACAAGGAAGCCATTCTTCTGGACCTCGCCCGGCGCTGGCTGTCATCCTTCCCCGAGGTGATCGCCAAGCGTATCAAGGTCGCCCCGCCCACCAACCGTGAAGAGTTTCGGCGCGAAGTGCGCAAGCTCTTCATCGACACGTCCAGACTCTACCTCGAAAACGCCAGCCTGATGCCGGTGATCGAGGCCATTTCAGGCAACGCCGACCTCAGGCCGATCCAAAACGAATATGACGAGCAGATCATCGCGCTCTACGCCGCATGGCTGCAGCATGTGAACCCGGCGCTTGAAAACAAGATCGCCAGCCGGCTCGGCGTGCTGATGATGGACGTCGGGCACGCCTGCCGGCTTGTCGGGCTGAAAAGCGACCGCAAGACATACGACCTCATCGAGGATGATGTGGAAAGAATGTGGCTCGCTCTGGTGAGCCCTTATCTCAATCTTGAATCTTGACTGATTTCGCACTTCGAGAGGAATTTATGAAGACTGTTTTCTCCCCCCTTCACGCCGGCC
>NZ_RZTF01000084.1:7645-12173 GCF_004023175.1 Mesorhizobium sp. M7A.F.Ca.MR.362.00.0.0 | reverse complement strand
AAGCGCGTCGACGCACTGCTCGGCTATTATTCCTTCGATGCCGGCGCCACCTTCGTCGAAGGCACATGGGCTGCGATCAAGTCTTCCTACGATGTGGCGCTGACCGCCGCCGGCCTGGTCAAGGATGGCGAGGCTTCCGCCTTCGCGCTCTGCCGTCCGCCCGGCCACCATGCCGGGGCTGGCTTTATGGGCGGCTATTGCTACATCAACAACGCCGCCGTCGCCGCGCAATGGTTCCGCGACCAGGGCGCCAGACGCATCTCGATCCTCGACGTCGACTATCACCACGGCAACGGCACGCAGGAGATCTTCTACGACCGTGCCGACGTCCAGGTGCTCAATCTGCATGGCGATCCGATGGTCGAGTACCCGTTCTTCCTCGGCCATGCCGACGAACGCGGCGCGGGTGCCGGCGAAGGCTTCAACATCAACTATCCGATGCCCTTCGGCACCGACTGGGATGCATGGAACGCCTCGCTCGAGGATGCCTGCGCCAGGCTCACCGCTTATGCACCGGATGTCGTCATCGTCTCGCTGGGTGTCGATACGTTCGAGAAGGACCCGATCAGCCAGTTCAAGCTGAAGACATCGGACTATCCCAAGATCGGCCGCCGCATCGCCGGGCTCGGCCTGCCGACGCTGTTCGTCATGGAAGGCGGCTATGCCGTCGAGGAGATCGGCATCAACGCGGTCGGCGTGCTGACCGGGTTCGAGGATCGGTAAATGCCTGTCGTCCAGGAGCATCTGGCGGTTTTGGGACAACGACAGGCATAAGCAAGGGACGGCCGGGACCGGGCGGCAACATCGCCCGGTTCCCACTATCGGGCCAAGGCACCAGCCTTCGGCGCCAGCAACCGGCGCGCCCGTCCATTTATATGCGCCCTGGGGAAATCAACCGGCCGCCGAAATGGCCGGCGAAGATTTTCGCGTCCCGGTCTTCTGTCCGAGGCGCGAAAACCGACCTCTGAGTCGCACGTGAGTCCATCGGATTCGATTTTGTCAAATCGCGTTTGATGTCAGATTCAACTGCGGGTAGATTAGACCCGAATCAGCCGGTCCTTGGGGGGCGCGGCGACCACCCAAAGTCTCTTGTTCCGGAGCTTTTCCGGCACCAGACGCGGACGGCTTCGCGTTCCCTGAATGGATTCGGGATTTGGTTCGGCGCAGCCCTGCGCCACGCGTGTGTCTTCGTCAAAGTAATGCGTATTCGGGTTCGGCGGCTGGCTCCCAGCATCCGGACAGCAGAAACGATTCCGGCCAAAAGCAACAAGAATGAGCAGTCCCGCCGCACTTCTTCAATCCGACACATTGGGCTCGCGCCTGACGTCGCGCGGCGATCTCACCAGCTTTTTCATGCAACTGACCGCCGAGATCGGGGCCAACAGCTACATGTTGGTCGCCATTGTCCACGACCAGGACCGCAACGATGCGCGCATCGTCTCCTCCAACTGGATTTTCGATGCCATCGAGCTGATCGGCAAGCGGCTGATCGCCGGGCTCGCGCAAGGCGCGCTCACCGTCGCGCCAGGTATCCGTCCACATCCGCTCGTGGCATCCCGGGCACCAGAAACAGACGGATTGATCACCGGAGAGGAAGCCCGCCTTCTCGACGTGCTCGGCCATGCCGAAATCTATTCGCTGCGCCTTAATGTCGGTCGCCAGCGCCTGTTCGCCCTGTTCTCTGCGGCGACCGCCGGCAGCATCGACCAGCCGGCGTTGATGCGGGCGCAACTGAAATGCTGCTACGCGCTCTCGCACATCCCGCAACTGATTGCCGCTGCCGCCATGCAGGATCCGTTGTCGGATCGCGAGCGCGAATGCCTGTTCTGGGTTTCCGAAGGCAAGACCACCGACGAGGTCGCCGTCATCCTTGGCGTCTCCTCCAACACCGTCAACAGCTACATCACCCACGCCATCCAGAAATTCGCGGCCAGCAACCGCGCGATGGCCATCGCCACGGCGATCAGGAGCGGCATCATTTGAAACACGCCGATATCAAGGAAACGGCCGAAGCCCTTTTCAACGAGCAGCGCAACCCGTTCGGAGCCTTCACCCTTGGCTCCGAAACCCATCACGCGGTCACCATTCCCGATGCCGTGCGCCGCTGCCGCTGGATCGCCGTTGACATGAATGCCTCGGCTTTCGGCCTCTTCTTCGTAAGCCCCTCGCCCGAGCGGGCGCGGCTCGTGCCATGCTTTGATTCCGACTATCCGGGCATTGCCGTGGCGACCAAGTTCATCTCAGGCGCCAACGGCGAGGAGATCGTGCGCCACACCCGCCTCTCGACCGAACCGCGCTGGTGGACGGATGACGGCGTCCTTGCCATGGTGGAGCTGTTTACCACTCTCGCCTGGACCGAGCAGATGGCGGCGCTGGTGCCCGGAACCAGCGGCATCGCTTTTCCCGTGCACGCCGACCGCGGCCAATGCGGTCTTGTCGTATTCCTGGGCTCGGAGATGACCTTGCAGCAGGATGCGCTCTACGAAATACACGCCCGCTGCTTTTCGCTATTCGCCGCCGTCGCTCGCATCCGTCCGGGCGATACCGGCCGCATGCGGGCAATCTCCAAGCGCGAGCTCGAATGCCTTAAGCTGACCGCCAACGGCAACACCAGCGAAGAGATCGCGCGGCTCCTGAAACTATCGGTGCACACCGCTAACCAGTATCTGACCCAATCGACCCAGAAGCTCAACGCCGTCAATCGCAACCAGGCCGTGGCCAAGGCGCTGCGGCTGGGCTTGATCGAATAGGGGTTTTCGACAGGCAGCTCGATAGCGACCGACGTCAGCGATAGGCGAGCGGCTCGACCTTGCGGATACGCGCCTGTTCGATCACCGCCTCGAGCAGCGCCGTATTGTGCTCCGGGTCTTCGCCCGGTTTCTCGAACGACACGTAGTTGACCGCCACCGAAGCGCCGAGCTCGCTCAGCGTCAGCTGGAAATAGACGGTGACGCCGGGCGGCCTCAGTTCCAGATCGAGCACGATGCGCGGGCTGCCGCTCCAGTCGACATGCGCCTCACCACCATGGCCGAGCCGCAGAGTGCCCGGCATGAAGAACAACTCGACCGCTGAATCGACCAGGTCCGACAGGCACGCGAAATGCTCCAGCCGGATAAAGGCGATGTAGTCGGCGACATCGATCAGCCTGAGTTCCCCCACCACCTGCTCGATGGCGCTGGCGACGATGATCTCGCGAGATTTTGCGTGCGGTTGCCGGTTCATGAAATCTGTCTGCGCTCAGCCTTTTTCGAGTAGACGATCCGCACCAGTTCGGCGACGGCCTGGTAGAATTGTGACGGGATCACACTATCGACCGAAACTTGCTTGTACATGGAGCGGGCGAGCGCCACGTCCTCGAAGACCGGGATGTTGTGTTCCCGCGCGATCTCGCGGATTTTCAGCGCCACCAGATCCTGCCCCTTGGCCAGCACCATGGGTGCCGAGTCCTCGTCGCGCACATATTTCAGCGCGATCGAGAAGTGCGTTGGGTTGGCGATGATCAGCGTCGCGCGCGGCACCGCCGTCATCATCCGCTTGCGCGCCCGGTCGCGCGCCAGCGAGCGCAGCCGCGACTTGACGATCGGGTCGCCCTCGGACTGTTTGAACTCGTCCTTGACCTCCTGCTTGCTCATGCGCAGATCCTGCTTCCAGTGGAAGCGCGACCAGACGATGTCGATTGCCGCGATCAGCCCCATGACGAAGACGATCGCCACCAGGATGTCGACGGCGATGCCGCGGATGACGAGACCGAATGCGACCGGATTGGTGATCATCCCGGCGAGCAGCTTTCGGTGGTCTTCCGACAGCGTGAAGCTCAGCACGACGATGGCAAACCCGACCTTGCCGAGTGACTTCAGGAACTCGACCCAACCCTGGATGCCGAACAGCCTGTTCCATCCCTTGGCGATCGAAATGCGCGAGAGTTGCGGCCGGATCCGCTCGCCTACGAATTGCGGCATGTTCTGGAACACCGAGGCGCCGATGCCGGCGACGGTCAGCAGCACCATCAGGCTCAGGATGGCGCGGCCAACCTCGAGGAGGACGATCTTGTAGAGCGCGATGACGTCGGTCTCGGTGTCCATCGGCCAGGCTTCCGGCTTCTCCAGGAACATCGACAGGAACATGCCGAGATCGATGATCGCATCCTTGGCGTAGAAGACGGTGAACACCAGGATGGCAACGAACGAGGCAAGGAGCGCTGTCTCCCGCGAATGGGGCAGTTTGCCCTGTTCGATGGTGTCGCGGATCTTCTTTTCCGTCGCCTCTTCGGTTTTCGAATCCTTGTCGACCGCGTCAGCCATGGCGCGGCCTTAGGCGGCGTCTTGGGTCGAGGGCAGTTCGAAGGCGCCTTCGCGCGACAGCCGGATCGTCGTCGTAACGATCGTCTTGCGGGCCGCCGTGATGTCGGCGAGAGGGACCCCGTCCGAGCCCTGTCCGAGTTCGGCTTCGATCATGCGCCGCGAGCGGGCGCCGATGGCCGACAGCACCGATTCTGCGAGTGCGGCCGAAGTGCCGCGCAGGGCCAGCG
>NZ_RZTF01000084.1:0-7635 GCF_004023175.1 Mesorhizobium sp. M7A.F.Ca.MR.362.00.0.0 | reverse complement strand
AGCGTGACCAGTTCGGTCGAGAGCCCGTCGAACAGCAGCACCCGCGCTTTCTGGGTGAGCAGCGGCAAATCGTCGAAAGCAAACAGGCGGGCCCTCACACCGTCGAGATCAGGCGTGCCGGCGGCTTCCAGATCCTGCATGACTTCCTCGAGCAGCGGCTTGTCGAGTTCGTTGAGAACGCTGGCGACACGCGCCTGCCCGGCCGAGGTGTCCTTGGTCGAGGTTTCCGCCAGCACGCTGGTGCGCAGCCGGTTTTCGACGATCCTGGCGGCAGCGTCGGGAACATTGGCCATCGTCACCATGCGCTTGATGATTTCTCCACGCATCGGCTTGGTCAGTGTCAGCAGCACGTTGGCCGCCACCTGCGGCGCCAGCTTCGACAACACCATGGCCGCCGTCTGCGGATGCTCGCCGGCCAGGAAGGCACCAAGCCGCGCCGGTTCGAGCTTTTCGAGTTCGGGCCAGATCGGCGGCGGGCCTTCCGGTGCGACCTCGAATTTCTTGTCGCCCATGATCGCGCTCATCTCTTCGGGCGAGAGCGATTCGTTGAGGATGGTGTCCATCCTGTCGGCGGAATCGAGCAATCCCGCCCCTTCCGTGAACTCGGCCTCGAACTCGGCGACGATGCGCTCAAGATCGCTTTGCGGAATCGTCCGCAGCAGGCGGGCGCCCTCGATCAGGGCCTTCAGTTCTTCCTGCTTGAAGAATTTCAGCAGGCGGCTGGCCGACGGCTTGCCCATCGCCACAAGTATGGCGGCCGCCTTCTGCGCGCGGGTCAAGGTCACCGGCGTCGTCATGCCACTCGCCTCCGCTGCCACCGGCAAGCCCCGCAAACCATGTCTAGGCGCCCTTCGTGCCGGCGATGATTTCGGTCAGCCTGATGCCGAACCGCGACGGATCGCTTTCCAGCACGGTGATCTCGCCGCGCGCGATCTTGCGGCCGTTGACCACGACGTCGACAGGTTCGCCGATGCGGCGATTGAGCGCCACGGTCGACCCTTTTTGCAGCGCCATCAGATCGGAGACCGGCATCTCGGTGCTGCCGAGGATGATCTGGACATCGACGGGGATGTTCATGATCACGCTCGAATTGGCTGATGAGGCCGCCCTGAAGGCCGCATCGGGGCGTTGCTCCTCTTCATGCAGGACACCGCGCAACTCTTCGATGGCGCGATCGAGTTGCTCGTCCGGCTGGTCGAGGTCGGCTTCCGCCTTGGTTTTGGCCATGATCGTCTCCAAATGCTCAGGCGCGTCCGGCGGCAGCCGGCATCAGCCCGTCGATAAAGTCCTGCCCGGCGTCGTAAGGATGCCTGATCCGGACGGTGTAATTCTGTCCCAGTTTGCCGAACTCGCATACGAACAGCGTCTTGCCCCGTGCGCTGAGACGCGCCTGGGACTGGGCCGTTTCCTCGAATTCGATGACGTCGCCGATTTCGAAACCGGCGAGATCGCCGAGCGTCAGCCGCGCCAGCGGCATCGTGGCCTCGAGCGCCACGGTGGAGCGCATCACCTCTTCCGAAAAGCGGGCGCGCCAGCTGGGGCCGTGATCGTCGTCGCTGACAGGCACGGCTCCGTCGCGGCTGGCCAGCACGACGCGCTGCGGCATCGTCACCGTGACGGTGCCACTATCGGCCGGGGTCGAGATGCCAAGCACGATGCGGATTGCCGCGCCATCGCGCAGCACATACCGCTTCGCCTCGGTGCCGGACATCGCTCGCGGCGCGGGCAGGCGCAGGTCGAGCGAGCGCTTTCCCGATCCGTTGAGGGCCTGCGCGACCTGCTGGAACACCATGGTCGAAACATCGATTTCGATCTGCGACAGATCGCGTTCGATCGGCGATGCCGGCAGATCCGGGTCGCCGCCGAACAGCGTGCAGACCATGATCGCGATCGCCGGAGCATCGATCACCAGGGTCATCGCATCAGAGGACGCCGACGAGCCGATCACGGTCATGGCAAACGTGTCGCCGGCACGCGAACGCGCCTCGGGAACGCGGCTGACCTCGATCGCTTTGAGGTCGACGACGACCGGAACGCCAAGCTCGCTGGTCAGGCTTTTCTGCAACAGCGGTACGGCGCGTTCGGCCATGGCGCGGCCTGCGTCGATGACCTGCGCGGCCTCGCCGCTGTCGCCGACCAGACGCTCGATGATCAGCGAACGCGCTTCCGCTGGGCTGCCCGGACTGGTCATGACAGTGCTGGGACCGATCTATCGCGCATCGTTCAGGCGGCCTTCTTTTCGACGGTGCCGGTATTCATCGTGCTCTGCTCGACGGCATCGATCGTCGGCCGTTCATAGGACGAGATGGTCTTGCGGCCGAACTCGATCGCCACCTGCGGCAGCGCGCCGTTCATGTAGGCCAGCAGCGTCTGCTTGACGATGATATAGAGGCGGTTCTTCTTCTCGCGCACCGTCTTGATCTTGGTGGCGACCGGCCCGACCACCGAATAGGACAGGAAGATGCCGAGGAACGTTCCGACAAGTGCGGCACCGATCAGACCGCCGAGGATTTCCGGCGACTGGTCGAGCGCGCCCATCGCCTTGACCACGCCGAGCACGGCGGCGACGATGCCGAGCGCCGGCAGGCCATCGCCCACCGCCACCATCGCGTGATAGGCCTTCATCTTGTCGGACCTGATGGTCTGGATCTCTTCGTCCATCAGCGCCTCGATCTCGTGCGAGCGGGCATTGCCGATGATGATGATACGGCAGTAGTCGCAGATGAAATGCGTCAGGTCATGATTGTGCAGCACGGTTGGGAACGCCTGGAAAATCGCCGACTCTTCTGGATTGTCGATATGCGCCTCGACCTCGCTGCGGGATTTCGACCGCAGCTCGCGCATCAGCGAGTGCAGCACGCCGAGCGTCTCGAGATAGTCCTGTTCCTTCGGCACCGCCTGCTTGAAGGCTTCGAGAATGGCCTTGCCGGTGTCCTTGACCGTCTTCATCGGATTGGCAACGAGGAAGGTGCCAAAAGCCGCACCACAGATGATCACGACCTCCCATGGCTGGATCAGCACGTGAAGATGGCCGCCCATGGCCATGAAGCCGCCAAGGACGCAGCCGAGCGTTACCACCAGTCCAATCAGAATGCCCACGACAGGTCCTTCCGCATTTCACATCAGGAGCTAGGGATAGTCCCCGTGCCTTGTGTGAGGCTTGAATCGAGGGCTTGGAAGCGATTCAGTTTCGCGCAAGGAAGTATGGGTATTGTGCCGGCATAGCTTCGGCCGGAGGCACGTCTTTGCTCAATACCTTTACCAGCTACCAGCTCATCACCAAGGACATTTCAAAATCGATCGACAGGATCGAGCAGCAGCCCGTGGTTGATCGTGACACCAAATATTATCTCGCGAATATCACCAAGGTGAAATCGATCGACGATTTCGTCAAAAACGACCGTTTGTTCAAGTATGCCATGAAGGCCTACGGGCTGGAGGACATGGACTACGCCAAGGCCTTCATGGTCAAGGCACTCAAGGAAGGCGTCTCCGATCCCGACAGCTTCGCCAACAAGCTGACCGACAAGCGCTACGCCGAATTCGTCAGCGCCTTCAACTTCGCCGCCAACGGCGCCGATGCGACCATCTACAACAAGACACAGCAGTTGGTGACCAAGAACTATGCCATCCAGGCCCAGATCGCCGGCCTCGATCCCAATTCGGCCTATGTGAAGGGCGAGACGACATACTATCTCGCCAACATCACCAAGGTGAAGTCGATCGACGATCTGATGTCGAACAACCGGCTCTACACATACGCGCTGGCGTCATTCGGTCTCGACTCGGCGACGGAGGACAAGGATCTCATCAAGCGGGTTCTGCAGGGCGGCGTCCGCGATCCCGACAGCGCCGCCAACAAGATGACGGACAAGACCTATGCCGCGCTTGCCTCCGCCTTCAACTTCGAGGCCTATGGCGAAAACACCACTACCATCAATCCGGCGCAGCAGCCGACCGTCGACAAATACATGCGCCAGACCCTCGAAGAGGATGCCGGTCAGGCCAACCAGGGTGTGCGGCTGGCGCTTTACTTCGATCGCAAGGCCCCAACCATCACCAGCTGGTATGACGTGCTGGCCGACACCGCGCTTGCCAGTGTCGTGCGCACCGTGCTCGGCCTGCCCGATTCCTTCGCCACCGCCGATGTCGACAAGCAGGCGCAGCTGTTCGAGCAAAAACTCGACATCTCGGATTTCTCCGACCCCGAAAAACTCGGCAAGTTCCTGACCCGCTTCACCAGCATGTACGAGATCAACCACCCGACTTCATCGGCCGTCACCTCGGTCAGCGTGCTGTTTGCCCAGCCACTCACAGTCGGCATCTCCACCGACCTGATGATGGCCATGCAGAAACTGAGGTTCTGAGACCATCATGCGGGACAGCCTGTACGTCGCCCTTTCGTCGCAGATCGCGCTCGAGCGGCGCCTCGACACCATCGCCGACAACGTCGCCAACGCCTCGACGATCGGCTTTCGCGCTACCGGCGTGAAGTTCGAGGACGTCGTCTCCGGCACCGGGCAGAAATCGGTATCCTTCGCCTCCCCGGGCAAGACCTACCTTTCCGGCGCCCACGGTGCCTTGAGCGAGACCGGAAATCCCTTCGATTTCGCCGTCCAGGGCGATGCCTGGTTTGCCATAGAGACGCCGGTCGGCACCGTCATGACCCGCGACGGCCGCTTTTCGATGAACGAGAACGGCGAGCTGATGTCGATCGAGGGCCACCCGGTGCTCGATGCCGGCGGCTCGCCGATCCAGCTTGATCCCCGCAACGGCCCACCCAAGGCCGGGGCCGATGGTTCGTTGCGCCAGAACGATCAGCTTGTCGGCTCGATCGGTCTCTACAATTTCGACCCAGGCCCGAACTTCGTCCGCTACGGCAATTCCGGCATCGTTCCGGCACGCACCCCGGAGCCTGTCACCGATCGCTCGGATATCGGCGTCGCCCAGGGTTTTCTCGAAGAGTCCAATGTCAATCCGGTGCTGGAGATCACCAGGCTGATCATGGTCCAGCGCGCCTTCGAGAACACCGCCGCCCTGATGCGGCAGACCGACTCCTCCACCGACGAGGCGATCAAGACGCTCGGCTCGAAGTAATCCATGTCGCTCGACCAGCCATCCCTGCGCGCACTCGAAAGACAACTCCAGCCGGCGCCGGAAGACCGGCTTGCCGCGCTGGAACGGGTCTGGCGGCGTTTCGCCGACGCCGAGGCGCTGCTCAAGCGCGGCGGCCGCGTCATCGAAGTCACGCCCACGCACTACAAGGTGCACGGCCTTTCCGGCTTCGCCAGGCTGGGCGACATCGTCGAGCAGCGCGGCGATGCCGGTGCGCGGCGCGGCGAGATCGTCAAGATCGGCCGCGACGAGGCCGTCGTGGCACCCTTCGAACGCAGCGCCGATTCCGGCATCGGTGATGCCGTTTTCCGCCGAGGTCCGCTCGTGGTGGCGCCGCATGCCTCGTGGCGCGGCCGCACCATCGACGCACTCACCAGGACGATCGATGGCGGCCCGCCGCTCGCCCGGGGAGACGACCCATCGCGCGGCGCCCAGACGACGCCAGGAGCCATGGCGCGGCAACGCGTCGGCACTGCCTTCATGACCGGCGTCAAGGTCATCGACATCTTCACGCCGCTCTGCTTCGGCCAGCGCCTCGGCATCTTTGCCGGCTCCGGCGTCGGCAAGTCGACGCTGCTCGCCATGCTCGCCGGCGCCGACGCATTCGATACTGTCGTGGTGGCGCTCATCGGCGAACGCGGCCGAGAAGTCCGTGAATTCCTCGAGGATACTATCGGCGACAGCATGGCCAAGACCGTCGCCGTCGTCGCCACCAGCGACGAAAGCGCCATGATGCGCCGGCGTGCGCCGGACACCGCCATGCGCGTCGCCGAGCATTTCCGCGACCAGGGGCATCGCGTTTTGCTGGTGCTGGATTCGATCACCCGCTTCGCCCACGCCCTGCGTGAGGTGGCGACGGGGACCGGCGAGCCGCCGGTCGCGCGCGGTTATCCGGCCTCGGTGTTCACCGAACTGCCCAAGCTGCTCGAACGCGCCGGGCCGGGCGGGGAAGGCAAAGGATCCATCACCGCCATCATTTCCGTGCTGGTCGACGGCGACGATCACAACGATCCGGTCGCCGATTCCGTGCGCGGCATCCTCGACGGCCATGTCGTACTCGATCGCACGATCGCCGAACAGGGTCGCTATCCCCCCGTCAACCCGCTGTCGTCCATATCGCGGTTGGCCGGAAAGGCCTGGAGCGTAGAACAGCGCGCGCTGGTGACAAGGCTGAAGTCGATGATCTCGCGCTTCGAGGACACGCGCGATATCCGGTTGCTTGGGGCCTATCAGGGGGGCGCCGATGCCGAACTGGACATCGCCGTGCGCCAGGTGCCGCTGATCTATGAGGCGCTGACGCAAGCGCCGAAGGATCGCCCGTCGACCTACCCGTTCTCCGATCTCGCCCGCCACCTCAAGAGCAAGCTGAACGCCGATGCCGGAGACTGAACGCGAATATACCGAGCGCATCCTGCGCGACATGATCGCCGAGGCCAACGCCGTGGAGCAAGCCGAGGCTGACGAAGCGAGAACCGCCAAGGCAAAGGCCGCCCGTGACATCGCAGCCAAAGCCGAGGCCGTTCTGGCCAGAGCCGTCAAGCCAATCCTGCCACGAGCTGGCAAAGCCGATCCTGATCTGGCCAGGCCCGTCGAACCCGCTCTGCCCCGGGCTCCCCAGGCGGTGGCTGCCGAGATGACGCAGGCCAGCCGCGACTCGCTGATCGACGGGCTGTTCCCGCGCACCGAATGGCCGCAGCCGCCAAAGGCACCGTTTCCCCGACTGAAGAAGAAGTCCGACCGACGCAGCGATTTCGTCATAGCCGCGCTCGGCATCACGCTCGGCCTGATCTGCGCCCTGTTTCCCTGGTACATCTTCTTCAACCAGGACCAGTTTGGCGTCCAGGCGATGAAGTTCGGCGGCACCGGCTCCAATTCCGGGCGAGCGGGCGGCGGCGTGGTCGCGCAACGCAGCGCGCCGCTGACGGCAAAGGATATTCCCGCGGCCAATCTCGATCTTCTTGCCACGGGGACGGTGCGGGACGATGTCAATCCCGCAGCCGCACCCGACGAGCAACCGTTTCCGGCCGACGCGGCGAAATTCCGCATGGTTCATGTCGCTAACGGCCGTGCCATGATCCAGGACGACGCTGGCCTCTGGATCGTCCAGCGCGGCTCGATACTGCCTGACTCCAGTCAGGTGTCCTCCATCGAGCAGCGCAACGGCAAATGGGTCATGGTCACCAGTGCCGACCGGGTGATCGAACTCTCCAGATAAACGATCTCCGGCTCCCGCCATCCGCAAGGCCCGCGCAAGACTGGCGGCCTAGTCTCTGGGTACCTGCTCGGAGATTCCCATGGAGCCCGTTTCCCTTTTCGACCTCGCCGCCAAGCAAGCGCAATGGCTGGCCGTGCGCCAGTCGGCAGTCGCCGGCAACATCGCCAATGCCAACACGCCGGGTTATACGGCAAACGATGTCGAGCCATTCGAAAAGGTGCTCGACCGCGCTGCCGTATCGCTGCAGGCGACCCAGGCCGGCCATCTCGGCAATGCGGCGACCAATGCCGGCTTCACCATCAAGC
>NZ_RZTF01000850.1:0-743 GCF_004023175.1 Mesorhizobium sp. M7A.F.Ca.MR.362.00.0.0 | reverse complement strand
GAATCCGACAACGAGTGCTCCTCCTAATCACCGGATCAACCTCCGGCGCCAGTCGGTGACACCGCATTCCTCTGTCTTTCCAGGAGACGGCGTGGACATCAATGCCGTTCCTCACCGAACCCGCCTCCTAGCCCTTCGCCCATACGTCACGGCCGCCCCCCGGTTTGGCTTCAACCTGAAGGATTACGGCGTCCTCTTCGCAGAGAAGATCGGGTTGTTCGTGGCGCGCGCAGCGGAGCCCAAGGAGCTTTTCTGGGTTGCGGATACTGGCATGTCGATATTACGACCGTGTGTCCTTCGACAAGCTTGGTGGCTTCTTCAACCAGAATCTCGCCGCGGAAATCGAATCGTTATCTGCGCCGCAAAGTGCGGCCGGTGAGCGGCGTGGCCCTGCGTTCCAGTTGGCCACGGTCCTCGCTGGGACGAGCAAGTAAATGGCTTGCGCAGCAACGGTGCGATCACACCTGGAGCACGGCGTCATCAGGAAAGCGCCATCCTTGTGCGCCCACGACACCCTGGTCGCCATCGGCCGCATCGCGGGGGGGCACTGTGGGCGATAACCATTCATTGATCTGGGCGATTGAGGGTTCTGCCGGGGCGCTATTGCTGCTCGGTAGGGCTGCGGGCTGGCGAGTCTACCAAGGCGAGCAACGACAGGCGAGACGGCAGACATTACGTGACGGAACTTGATATTGCAGTGCAGCAAGCGTAGAGCACCGCGCGCTTATCGGAGTGTCGTCCAT
>NZ_RZTF01000849.1:0-747 GCF_004023175.1 Mesorhizobium sp. M7A.F.Ca.MR.362.00.0.0 | reverse complement strand
ATGGTGCTGATTTGCGCCGGTGACCCGCCGCTCAGGCGGGTTTTTCGTTTGATGCACCCGACAGCCAACGCGGCGCGAAGGCTCCGAAAGAACCCGTTACCCGAATTCGCTACCCTGGCCCGATGCGCCGGGCCGAATGCCGAACTTTTCAGCGGAAGCGGAATTCAGTAAGTCGTGCGGCGCTCTTCCGAGGGCGGCCTGCCGAATTGCAGCCGGTAGCTTTGGGCGAAGTAGGAATGCGAGGTGAAGCCGGTCGCTATCGCCACATCGAGGATCGGCATGTTGGTCTGGCGCAGCAGTTCGCGCGCCCGCTCCAGCCGCAGCCGCATGTAATAACGGCCAGGCGTGACGCTGAGGTGGCGCAGGAACAGGCGCTCGACCTGGCGCACCGAAAGGCCGGCGGATTTGGCCAGCTGCACTGCCGACAGCGGCTCGTCGAGATGGTCGGCCATCAGTTCGACGATGCGCCTGAGCTTCTCCGACTTGCCGGTCAGGTCGCGTTCCGGGCCGACGCGCTGGCGGTCGCCGGCCGAGCGGATGCGTTCGTGCTGGAACTGGTTGGCGACGCCATTGGCGAGGTTCGAGCCGAAATCGCCGCGCACGATCTCCAGCATCAGGTCGATCGAAGTGGTGCCGCCGGCACAGGTGTAGCGCTTGCGGTCGATCTCGAAGACGTTGCCGGTGCAGTTGATGTCGGGGAAGCGCTCGACGAAGCCGGCACGGTTTTCCCAATGGATGGTGCAGCGA
>NZ_RZTF01000848.1:216-748 GCF_004023175.1 Mesorhizobium sp. M7A.F.Ca.MR.362.00.0.0 | reverse complement strand
CCCTTGGAGGGGGGTATGGGCGTGGTGCTCTGCTGGTGAAATGTTCCTTCTTTTGGGTTGTCCAGGAGAAGGAATGAAATGCCTGCGGAGAGATTGGCGATGCGGCGTGTCCGCGAGATTTTGAGATATCGATTTGAAGAGGGCCTTGGCCACAAGGCGATCTCGTACAGGGTCGGGGCTGCGCCCTCGACTGTGCGCGAAACGCTTCGTCGCGCGGAGACCGCCGGGCTGGTTTGGCCGCTTGGCGATGAGATCACCGACGCGGTCCTGGAAGCCGCGCTCTACAAGGCAAACGGGACGAAGACAGGGCACCGTCGCAGCGTGGAGCCGGATTGGGCTCATGTGCACCGCGAGCTGAAGCGCAAGCATGTGACGCTGCAGATCCTGTGGGACGAATACATCGCTCGCCACCCCGATGGTTACCGCTATAGCCGCTTTTGTGATCTATACCGGGGCTGGGCATCCAACCTGCCAGTAACGATGCGGCAGAACCATGCCGCCGGCGACAAGCTCTTCGTCGACTATGCCGGCG
>NZ_RZTF01000848.1:0-206 GCF_004023175.1 Mesorhizobium sp. M7A.F.Ca.MR.362.00.0.0 | reverse complement strand
GCTGAGGGGCAAGACGCGCCAGGCGCATCTGTTCGTGGCCGTGTTGGGCGCTTCGAGCCTATCTTACGCGGAGGCGCGCTGGAGTGAGACACTTCCGGACTGGCTGGGGTGTCACGTCAATGCACTGGAAGCGTTCGGCGGCGCGCCGGCTCTGTTGGTTCCAGACAATGCCAAGGTCGCCATCATCAAGGCCTGCCGCTACGACC
>NZ_RZTF01000847.1:0-753 GCF_004023175.1 Mesorhizobium sp. M7A.F.Ca.MR.362.00.0.0 | reverse complement strand
CGAGCGTGTCCCTGACATAGGCGATGCTCTCGAGCGTGCTTTGCTCTGCCGTTTTCTTGGACGCATCCAGCTCGATGATGGCGAGCCCGTCGTAGTTTGCATCCAGCAGGACGTCGACGATGCCGGCGAGATCGACGACCCCGGCGCCGAGCTCGCAAAAGGCGCCATAGCGGTCATAGCCCTTCAGCGCCGGATCGACCCTGGTGTCCTTGAAATGCATGTAGCGCACGGCCGAAATGTAGGTCTTTACCGCGTCGACCGGATCGGAATTGGTATGCGCAAGATGCGCCGGATCGATGCACAGGCCGGCCAGATCGGTATCCAGTTCATCCATCATGCGATCGAGCTGGTCGCGGCGCTCGATGAAGGTGTCGAGGTGCGGGTGATAGACCGTCTCGATGCCAAGGTCCTTTGTCCGCCTGCCGATATCCTCGAGCGCCCGGCAAAAGGCGCGGTAGTCGTCGGCCGTGTGCGCCCCGGCAGCGGCTTCCGAGGGGCCGCCGCCGAGAACCAGCACCGGTGAGCCAAAGCCTTTCAACATCCTGGTCAGCGCGACGAGCACGTCACGTTCATAAGGCCAGGCGACGGGGTTGGTGAAGATCGCATTGACGTAGAAGGAGGAGAGCTTGATGCCATACTCGCTCTGGCCTTCCGACAGCAGCGCATAGCGCCGCAAGATGTCGGTGTCGGTGGTCACCCCCATCGGCGCCTGGTTGCCGAGCTGCATGTATTTGCGGGCGTATTGGTCCGAGA
>NZ_RZTF01000846.1:0-758 GCF_004023175.1 Mesorhizobium sp. M7A.F.Ca.MR.362.00.0.0 | reverse complement strand
CGCCGCCGTGCTTTGCGGCGCGACTTCGACGCGGATCGGGTTCTTCAGCAGGCCCTTGGCCAGTTCGGCGATTTCATTGGGCATGGTCGCCGAGAACAGCACCGTCTGACGGTCGGGCGCCGTCGCCTTGGCGATGCGCTTGACGTCGTTGATGAAGCCCATGTCGAGCATGCGGTCGCCTTCGTCGAGCACCAGCCATTTGGTGTCGGCAAGCACGAGGTCGCCCTCACGCACAAGGTCGGTCAACCGGCCGGGCGTGGCGATCAGGATGTCGACGCCGGGAGCAACCTTCTTCACCTGGCTGAAGCGGGACACGCCGCCGAGCACGAGCGCGGTCGAGACATGCGCGCCCTTGGCGAGGATCTTGATCGTGTCTTCGATCTGCACGGCGAGTTCGCGCGTCGGCGCCAGGATAAGCGCACGCGCCGTCTTCGGCCGGCGCTTGGTGCCAAGCGCAATGATCTTCGACAAGATCGGCAGCGCGAAGGCCGCGGTCTTGCCGGAGCCGGTCTGGGCGATGCCGAAAATGTCACGGCCTTCCATCTGAGGCGGGATCGCCTGTGCCTGGATCGGCTTCGGCTCGGCGAAGCCCGCGTTGTGGGTGGCCTTGAGCAGCGCGCCCGTAATACCCAGTGCCGCGAAACCGGTGAGTTCCGCAGTGCTACCGGGCAAAGTGTTTTCGTTGGTCAAAATAATCTTCTTTCACGCGGCTTCTAGCCGCAAACATCGATGGCGGCAGGGCGCAACCTGCCGTCGAA
>NZ_RZTF01000845.1:0-759 GCF_004023175.1 Mesorhizobium sp. M7A.F.Ca.MR.362.00.0.0 | reverse complement strand
GTGGAACTGCAGAACTTGTCCAAAATCACGCAGGAACTGTCGTCGCGCTTCGGCACGCATGCCTTCATTCTGGATGGCGACGGATCCATCCTGGCGGACCAGCGGCTGGCTTCCCCGGATGCGCTGAAGAACGGCATCCTGCCGCTGACGCCGCTCGCCAATTTCGGCGATCCGGTTCTCGCCGGATATGAGGCGCGCAAACCGGAAGCGGAGTTCAGCACGCAGCGTACCCGCGATATCGAGGTTGCCGAAATCCAGCTTGACGACAAGGACGGTTCGACGTCATGGGACGGAGAGAACACTTACGTCGCTATTACCCGTGAGATCACCGGCTATGGCGACCGGCCCTGGACGCTCGGCGCATATTTCAAGACCAGTCAGATCGGTGACGAAATCGAGCGCGTCATGGGATCGGCCATGCTTGGACTTTTCGCGATGGCGGTGGCGGTCATCGTCGCGATTCTTCTCGGCAAGCGCCTGTCGCGCCGGATCCAGGCGATTGCCGGCCAGGCCACGCGCGTCGCCGATTTCGATCTCGACGGCGTGACCCCCCTGCCGCGCAGCAGGGTGCTGGAGTTGGACAACCAGGCTTCGGCCTTCAATGCCATGCTGATCGGTCTGCGTGCATTCTCGACCTATATTCCGCGCTCGCTGGTGGCCAAGCTGGTGCGCACCGGAGAGATCGGCATCGCCGAACCGCGCGAAGCGGTCGTCACCGTCATGTTCACCGACATCGCCGGCTTCACCACGCTGTCGGAG
>NZ_RZTF01000844.1:289-762 GCF_004023175.1 Mesorhizobium sp. M7A.F.Ca.MR.362.00.0.0 | reverse complement strand
GCAGGGCGTCAGCGTCACGCCGGACTATCGCAACGCCATCTCCCGGCAGATCGGTTTGATGGCGCAGTCGCGCGGTCGCTCGCTCTCGGACTTCGTCTCCGGCGTGCAGATGCGCGAGATCAAGGATGCCTTGCACCACTACACGGTCGACGGCCCCATGGGGCAGCTTCTCGACGCCGAGGAGGACGGTCTGTCACTCAGGGCGTTCCAGTGCTTTGAGGTGGAAGAGCTCATGAACATGGGCGAACGCAACCTCGTACCCGTCCTGACCTATCTCTTTCGTCGCATCGAGAACCGCCTGACAGGAGCGCCCAGCCTCATCGTGCTCGACGAGGCCTGGCTGATGCTCGGGCATCCGACCTTCCGCGACAAGATCAGGGAATGGCTGAAGGTGCTGCGCAAGGCGAACTGCGCCGTCGTCCTCGCAACGCAGTCCATCTCCGACGCCGAACGCTCCGGCATCATCGACGTCT
>NZ_RZTF01000844.1:0-279 GCF_004023175.1 Mesorhizobium sp. M7A.F.Ca.MR.362.00.0.0 | reverse complement strand
CGAGATCGTCGCGACGGCTCTGCCGAAACGCGAATACTACGTCGCCTCGCCGGAAGGCCGCAGGCTGTTCGACATGGCGCTCGGTCCTGTCGCCCTCTCCTTTGTCGGAGCGTCCGGCAAGGAGGACCTCAAGCAGATCCGTGCCCTTCATTCCAAGCATGGGGCCGCGTGGCCCCTCGAATGGCTCCAACAGAGGGGGATTGCCGATGTCGCATCATTCTTTCCCAAAGCGTAGCACCCGTGCCGCAGTTGCAGCGGCGCTGCTACTGGGCACTGCCG
>NZ_RZTF01000843.1:538-773 GCF_004023175.1 Mesorhizobium sp. M7A.F.Ca.MR.362.00.0.0 | reverse complement strand
ACGCGCGACCGCTTGCGTGGCTATTTCGCTGAACTCTCCCGGGTCGGCGTCGACGTCTCGCGGGTGCCTATCTACGAAACCGTCAATGACGAGAAGAGCGTTTGGGCCGGCCTCGACCATATTTTCGCCGGTGCCGAGACGCCGACAGCCATTCTGGCGATGTCCGACAGGATGGCGCTCCATGCGCTGGACTGGCTGCGGCAGCACGACATTGCGGTGCCGGGCGATGTTTCGG
>NZ_RZTF01000843.1:0-528 GCF_004023175.1 Mesorhizobium sp. M7A.F.Ca.MR.362.00.0.0 | reverse complement strand
GTGTTCCGGAGGGGGCGGTTTCCAAGCCGCCGCTGACCACGATCGTCCAGCCGATCGCCGAGATGGGCCGCCTTGCCGTCAAGGCGATCCTTGAAAATGACGGTTCGTTCAGCCGGCAATCGCTGCCGGTCCAACTCGTGGTGCGAGCCTCATCCGGCCCCTCGCCCGCCTGAGCTCAACGGCCCATTCTTGTCGCCATGGCCGGCATCGCGAAGGATGCAGCATGGACGGGCGGTGCGGCGTTGTGAGCCGGCCTGCTTTTGCCGGACCAGGCAAGGCCCGATAGCCATTCGAGATAGTAGGCGAGCGCGAACTGCATGACGATGCCGGCCGATATCAACAGGCTGTCATAGGCAAATCCGCCCGGATTGATCAGCTTCAGCACTTGCGCCGCCATTGCAAGCACCGTGCCGGCAATGAAAACCGGCAGCGATCGTTTGCCCAATATGGCAAGCGGATGATCGCGTCCGGTGCGAAACAGGTTCGAGACCGCCGGGAAGGCCACGATCAGGTAGCTCACCGCCAATA
>NZ_RZTF01000842.1:0-774 GCF_004023175.1 Mesorhizobium sp. M7A.F.Ca.MR.362.00.0.0 | reverse complement strand
TGGTGCTGATTTGCGCCAGTGACCCGCCGCACAGGCGGGTTTTTCGTTTGATGCTACGTCAGCCAATGCGCCGGCGAGGCTCCGAAGCAACCCGTTAAACCGAGTTCGTTGCCCTGCTGTGCGGTCGGATGCACTTGCACTTCCAGTCGATTTCCGACAGACTTGATGCACCAATTGTTCCAGGGCGAGCTTATGCGAAGCTACCTGCCATATGTCTTGGGCGCGGCGCTGGGATTGCTCGCTACGTTCATTCTCTCCGCGGTTTCTGGCATCGGCGGCACCGCGCAATTGCTTCTCTTCGGCGTGTTGCCTGCCATCGGCGGCGCCATTTGCGAGCGGGCCGTCAGCCGCAATCTACGCTCCTGAGAGCAGGCTCAGAGTTGCCTGGACGCCCAGAAGTCGAGGCGGCTGCCGCGCAACTCGCAAATCGACTTCAGCCGTTCCTTTTCGACGAAACGGACCATTCCGGAAAGGATACGGCCTGGCAGTGAAGGCCCGGCATAAATCATGCCGGTGTAGAGCTGGACCAGATCAGCACCCGCACGGACCTTGTCCAACGCCGCCGACGCCAATGATGGCGCGGTCCGGTCCGAGCAGCTTGCGCATCTTCGCCAGCACGATGGTCGAACGCTCGAACAGCGGCTTGCCGGAGAGTCCCCCGGTCTCGCGCGCGTTGTGGCTACTGCGCAATGGCGGTCGGGAGATGGTGGTGTTGGAGACGATGACGCCGTCCACCTGCTTTTCGGTGACCTCGGCGGCGATGTCCTCCAGCTC
>NZ_RZTF01000841.1:0-776 GCF_004023175.1 Mesorhizobium sp. M7A.F.Ca.MR.362.00.0.0 | reverse complement strand
GCCAGCCGCACCGAATATACCAACCGCGACCGCACCGGCGCTGCCGCCATTGCCGCCGCCGCCGCCGACCGATTGCGCCAGGATGCCGTGCGCGAGCGCGCCTTTGGTGGTTATGTTTGCGGTGTTTTTGACCTCGACCTGGCCACCTGCCCCGCCAGCGCCGCCCTGGCCACCGACAGCGACGGCCGCAAAGGCACCACCGGCGCCCGCCAAGCCTCCATCACCACCTGAACCACCGACCGACTGCGCGAAGATGCCGATCGAGAGGTCCCTGTCAGTGGTGATCCGAGCCGTATTTTCGACATAGACTTTCTGGCTGCCACCACCGGAACTGCCATTGCCGCCCAGCGAGAAGGAAGGTCCGCCAACCGTCACCGCAAAGCCGCCGGAGCCGCCGCCGCCGCCGACCGACTGCGCCATGATGCCGTGCGACTGAATACCTTCGGTCTGGACGACGGCGCCGTTGATGACATCAACGGTCTTGCCGCCGCCACCGCCGGCGCCCTTACCACCGATCCCGATGCCGAGGCCCAGGTTCAGTCCTGCAGAACCGCCGCCCGTGCCGCCGCCACCGCCGATGGATTGCGCGATAATGCCCGTCGAGCGATCGCCGATCGTATGGATCAAGCCGCCGCCAATTGTGGCCCTGACCGTCTCGGCCTCGCCGGCCGCTCCGCCTTTGCCGCCGATGCCGATGGTCGCAGCGATAGCGCCATTGAACGAAAAGCCGCCATTGCCGCCGCCGCCGCCGATCGATTGAATGATCAGGCCAGCGG
>NZ_RZTF01000083.1:18086-19506 GCF_004023175.1 Mesorhizobium sp. M7A.F.Ca.MR.362.00.0.0 | reverse complement strand
AACGGCGAAGTCCAGCAGGGTGTCGACGGCCTTGTCGATGTCGATCTTGGCTTCACACCGGCATCGAACCTGTTGGCGATCCGCCGGTTCGACCTAGGCATCGGCGAGGCGGCGCCTGCTCCGGCCGCCTACCTGACTTTCCCTGAACTGAGCCTGGTGCGCCTCGATCAGAGCTATCGGCGTCTCGACACCGTTCGCTACGCCTATGCCGCGCCGGTGTTCGGCTATGACGAGACGCTCAACGTCTCGCCGCACGGCTTCGTTGTCGATTATCCCGGCCTGTGGAGAAGTGCGGCTGCGTCAGGCTGAAGCGATTGTGATCAATCCGCTGCGACCTGCGTCGTGCCGAGCACGTCACGCAGTTTCGCCGCCAGTTGCTCGATGGTGAAGGGCTTGGCGAGGAAATGCACGTCGTGGTCGAGCACGCCGTTGTGGACCACCGCGTTCCTGGTGAAGCCGGTGGTGAAGATCACCTTCAGCAGCGGCATGCGGGCAACGGCCTCTTCCGCCAGCTTGCGGCCGTTCATGACGGGCATGACGATGTCGGTGAACAGCAGGGCGACGTTCGGGTTCTCCGCCAGTTTCTGCAACGCTTCCTCGCCGCTCGCTGCATGAATGACGGTGTATCCGAGTTCGCGTATGGCCTCAGTCGTGGAGACCCGCACGCGGGCATCATCCTCGACGACAAGGATCGTTTCGGTGACCGGTGCGGCGGTGTTGTCGCCTCGCCCCGTGGTCATGGCCGGCTCTTCGGCGCCGAAATACCGCGGCAAGTAGATCTTGATCGTCGTGCCTTCGCCGGGTTCGGAATAGATGTTGACATGGCCACCCGACTGCTTGACGAAGCCGAACACCTGGCTCAACCCCAGGCCGGTGCCCTTGTTGACCGCCTTGGTGGTGAAGAAGGGCTCGAAGGCCTTGGAGATGACATCGGGGGTCATGCCCGAACCGGTATCGCTGACGGCGATCATCACATACTGGCCGGCCGCGACTTCGGCATGGGCAGCGGCGTAGCTGTCGTCGAGATGGCTGTTGGCGGTCTCGATGGTCAGCTTGCCATCATCGCCCATGGCGTCGCGGGCGTTGACGGCCAGGTTGAGAACGGCGTTCTCGATCTGGCTCGGGTCGGCATGGGTTTTCCACAAGCCTCCCGCCAGCACCGTTTCGATGCGGATGGTTTCGCCGAGTGCCCGCCGGATCAGGTCGGACATCCCGGTCAGCAGGCGGTTGGCGTCGACGATCTGCGGCGCCAGCGGCTGCTGACGCGAGAAGGCGAGCAGCCGGGCCGTGAGATTGGCGGCACGGGTCGCGGCATCGATCGCCGCGTCGATGAATTGTGCGATGTCGTGCTCGCCGCGCGCCAGCTTGCGCTGGGCGAGGTTCATGGCGCTGATGATCACGGCCAGCATGTTGTTGAAGT
>NZ_RZTF01000083.1:11910-18063 GCF_004023175.1 Mesorhizobium sp. M7A.F.Ca.MR.362.00.0.0 | reverse complement strand
ATGCCGCCTGTAAGCTGGCCGACCGCCTCCATCTTGTGCATCTGGCGGATCTGGGATTCGGCCTTTTCGCGAGTCTCGATCTCCTTACCGAGGGCGACGTTCTTGCGCACCAACTCATCCTGGGCGACGGCCACCTCACGGAAGCGGCGGCGCGATTCCCTGATCGCGTAGCCGGCAAGCAGGAAGATCGCCAGCAGCGCCGCCAGCGAACCGATGCGTAGCCAGGCCTCGACCTGGTCGGTATGCGCGTCGCGCGCGGCGATGGCTGCGGCACTGATGCGTCGGACCGTATCCATGCTGGTCCGGATTTCGTCCATGACGGCCTTGCCCTGGCCGCTGCGAACCAGATCCAGGGCATTCGTCGCATTGCCCTGGTCGTACAGGGCAATCGTCTCGGCCAGTTCAGCCTGCTTTCGCGAAAGCGCGTCCTTGATATGGTTGATCGGCTGGACGAGCTGGTCGTCGGGGGCGGTCAAGCTGTCGATGCGGGCAAGTTGGCCCGGAATGGCGCGGATAGCGCTCCGATAGGGTTCGAGATAGGATTTCTCGCCGGTCAGCAGGTAGCCACGCTGGCCGTTCTCGGCTTCCTGCGCCAGAGAAAGCAGACCCGAAAGCAATTGCTGATATTCGATTGCCTCGCGCGCGGCGGCGCGGTTGGCCCGTTGTTCCTCGACCAGCATGGCGCGGCTGCCGACAATCAGCACCAGCACGGCGAAGCCGGCGACAAGCGGGAGCGATTGCCATCGCATGGCACGTCGAAGACGAGCAATCATCATCTGTTATGCCGAACCAAAAGAATTCCCCGCAGGCTGCATTTCGTAGGCGGCGGCGGGGCGGAAGGCAATATGCCGGGTTCTGGCGCCGGCAATCGGCCGCCAGCCTTGCGAAACCTTCATCATTTGGCTAAGGAGGCCGCGCATTCAGCGGCCGGCGTCAGCCGGCCTTCCGCTTTTCGGGATTCCGGCTTTTGGCCGGGATCCGGCTTCAGGCAAAGGCATTTCGTTCCCATGGCGCGCATCGTGATGAAATTCGGCGGAACCTCGGTCGCCGACATCGCCCGCATCCGCAACGTGGCGCGTCACGTAAAACGCGAGGTCGACGCTGGCCACGAGGTGGCGGTGGTCGTTTCGGCGATGGCCGGGAAGACCAATGAACTGGTCGGCTGGACGCGTGAGGCCTCGCCGATGCATGACGCACGCGAATATGATGCGGTCGTCGCTTCCGGCGAGCAGGTCACGGCCGGCCTTCTGGCCATCACCTTGCAGAACATGGGCGTGCACGCCCGCTCCTGGCAGGGCTGGCAGATCCCGATCAAGACCGACAATGCGCATGGAGCGGCGCGCATCCTCGATATCGACGGCGCGTTCCTGATCAAGCGCTTCGGCGAGGGCCAGGTGGCGGTGATCGCCGGGTTCCAGGGCATCGGCCCGGACAATCGTATCGCCACGCTCGGCCGCGGCGGCTCCGACACCAGTGCCGTCGCCATCGCCGCGGCGGTCAAGGCTGATCGCTGCGACATCTACACCGACGTCGACGGGGTCTACACCACCGATCCGCGCATCGAGCCCAAGGCGCGGCGGCTGGCCAAGATATCGTTCGAGGAAATGCTTGAAATGGCTTCGCTCGGCGCCAAGGTTCTGCAGGTGCGTTCGGTCGAGCTTGCCATGGTGCACAGGGTGCGTACCTTCGTGCGGTCGTCCTTCGACGATCCCGACGCGCCCGGAATGGGGGATTTGCTCAATCCGCCCGGAACGCTCATTTGCGACGAGGAAGAGATCGTGGAACAGCAGGTCGTCACCGGAATTGCCTACGCCAAGGATGAAGCGCAGATTTCGCTGCGCCGGGTCGGCGACCGGCCGGGCGTTGCCGCCGGCATCTTCGGGCCGCTGGCCGAGGCCAACATCAATGTCGACATGATCGTCCAGAACATTTCCGAGGACGGCAAGTTCACCGACATGACCTTCACCGTGCCGTCGGGCGATGTCGACAAGGCGCTGGCCGTGCTTGAACGCCTCAAGGCTTCGATCGGCTACGATGTCGTGCAGTCGGAAGCCGGCATGTCGAAGGTTTCGGTCATCGGCATCGGCATGAGGAGCCATGCCGGCGTCGCCGCCACCGCCTTCAAGGCGCTGGCCGACAAATCGATCAACATCCGCGCCATCACGACCTCCGAGATCAAGATTTCGATCCTGATCGACGGTCCGTATACGGAACTTGCGGTTCGTACTTTGCATTCCGTCTACGGTCTGGATAAGCAGTAGCGAGAACGATTTGAGTTGTTGCGTGTGCGCCGGTCGCGGTGGAAACTGCGGCGGGCAGAATGCCCATTGGAGAAGAAGCCGCGATGCGTGATCAGGCCAGTGGCCCGCGCGTTTTGCTCAAACGGCTCCGCGAGCTCATGCAGGAGCCGCTGGAGCCGCAGGAGCGGCTTGACCGGATCGTGCGCGACATCGCCTCCAACATGGTCGCGGAAGTCTGCTCGCTCTATGTGCTGCGCGCCGATTCGGTGCTCGAACTCTACGCTACCGAAGGTCTGAACCCGAACGCCGTCCATTTGGCGCAGTTGCGGCTGGGCCAAGGCCTGGTCGGCACGATCGCAGCCAGCGCGCGGCCGCTCAACCTGTCCAATGCGCAGGAACACCCTGCCTTCGCCTATCTGCCGGAGACCGGGGAAGAGATCTACAACTCGTTTCTCGGCGTGCCGGTGCTGCGGGCAGGGCGCACGCTGGGCGTGCTTGTGGTGCAGAACAAGACCATGCGCCATTACCGCGACGACGAGGTCGAAGCGCTGGAAACCACCGCGATGGTGATCGCCGAGATGATCGCCACCGGCGATCTGGCGCGGCTGACCCGGCCCGGCCTTGAACTCGATCTGCGCCGTCCTGTCAGCTTCACCGGCCTGTCCTTCAATGAAGGCGTCGGGCTCGGCCATGTCGTGCTGCACGAGCCGCGCATCGTCGTCACCAATCTGTTCAACGAAGACAGCGAGGAAGAGGTCCGCCGCCTCGAGACCTCACTCAGCTCGCTCAGGCTGTCCATCGACGACATGCTGGAACGCCGCGACGTCGCCTTCGAAGGCGAGCATCGCCAGGTGTTGGAAGCCTATCGCATGTTCGCCAACGATCGCGGCTGGGTGCGGCGGCTGGAAGAGGCCATCCGCAACGGCCTGACGGCCGAAGCGGCGGTGGAAAAGGTGCAGAGCGACATGCGCGCCCGCATGCTGCACATGACCGATCCCTATCTGCGCGAGCGGATGAGCGATTTCGACGACCTCGCCAACCGCCTGCTGCGCCAGCTGATGGGGCGCGGGCCGGAAGATGTCGCCGCATCGCTGCCGAAGGATGCCATCATCGTTGCCCGTTCGATGGGGGCCGCCGAGCTGCTCGATTATCCCCGCGACAAGATGCGCGGGCTGGTGCTCGAGGATGGTGCCGCGACCAGTCACGTCGTCATAGTCGCGCGTGCCATGGGCATTCCCGTCGCCGGGCAGATGAAGGGCGCCGTTTCCATGGCGGAAAACGGCGATGCCATCATCGTCGACGGCGAAGAGGGCGTGATCCATTTGCGGCCGCAGCCCGATCTCGAGGCCGCCTACGCCGAAAAGGTGCGCTTCAGGGCGCGCCGGCAAGAGGTCTACCGCGAGCTGCGCAAGAAGCCGTCGACGACCAGGGACGGTGTCCAGGTCGACCTGTTGATGAATGCCGGTCTCGCCGTCGACCTGCCGCAGCTTGCCGAAGCGGGCGCGGCCGGCATCGGCCTGTTCCGCACCGAATTGCAATTCATGGTCGCCTCGACATTTCCCCGGGCCGAAGCCCAGGAAAAGCTGTACCGCGACGTGCTCGAAGCGGCGCGCGGCAAGCCGGTCACTTTCCGCACCATCGACATTGGCGGCGACAAGGTGCTGCCCTATTTCAAGGGTGCGATCCAGGAAGAGAACCCGGCGCTTGGCTGGCGGGCGATCCGGCTGACGCTTGACCGGCCGGGGTTGTTGCGCACCCAGATCCGCGCTTTGCTCAAGGCCAGCGGCGGCCGCGAATTGAAGCTGATGCTGCCGATGGTGACCGAGCTGGGCGAGATCGCCCAGGCACGCGAGATCATCGATCGCGAGGTGCGGCATTTGTCGCGCTTTGCCCATCATTTGCCGACCAGCCTGAAGCTGGGCGCGATGTTGGAAGTTCCGTCGCTATTGTTCCAGCTCGATGAATTGATGAAGGCGGTCGATTTCGTCTCGGTCGGTTCGAACGACCTGTTCCAGTTCGTCATGGCCGTCGACCGTGGCAACACGCAATTGGCAAACCGCTTCGACACGCTGTCGGCGCCGTTCCTGCGTGTGCTCAAGCAGATCGCCGATGCCGGCGTCCGCAACAATACGCCGGTGACGCTGTGCGGCGAACTCGCCGGCAAGCCGATCTCGGCGATGGCGCTGATCGGCCTCGGTTTCCGTTCGATCTCGATGTCGCCGGCCTCGATCGGTCCGGTCAAGGCGATGCTGACGGAACTGCCGCTGGACGAGTTGAAGGCGTTTTTCGACGACAATCTGATGGCTCCGGCACAGGGCTTGCCGATGCGGGCGCTGCTGCAGGCCTTTGCCGACGGCCGTTCGATCCCATTGTAGCAGCCTCATCATGGTCAATTTGCCCCGCGATCGTATGGATCAAGTCGTCAAGCGTTTCGAGATGCTCGAAGCGCAGATGTCGGCCGGCCCGGCGCCGGATGCCTATGTGCGCATGGCGTCCGAATATGCCGAAATCCAGGATATGGTGGCCAAGGTCAGGGCATTGCGCCTGGCCGAGCGTGAACAGGCCGATCTGGAAGCCATGCTTGCCGACAAGGGCACCGATGCCGAGATGCGGGCGCTCGCCGAGGCCGAGTTGCCGGAGGTAGAGGACCGCATCGAGGCGTTGCAGAAGGATATCCAGATCCTGCTGTTGCCCAGGGATGCCGTCGACGACAAGAACGCCATTCTCGAAATCCGCGCCGGCACCGGCGGTGACGAGGCCGCGCTGTTCGCCGGCGACCTGTTTCGCATGTATGAGCGCTACGCCGCCGAACGCGGCTGGCGTTTCGAAACCGCCTCGGCCAGCGATGGCGACGCCGGCGGCTTCAAGGAAATCATCGCCACCGTGTCGGGCAAAGGCGTCTTTGCGCATCTGAAATTCGAATCCGGCGTGCACCGCGTGCAGCGTGTGCCGGCAACGGAGGCCAGCGGGCGCATTCACACCTCGGCCGCAACCGTCGCGGTGCTGCCCGAAGCCGAAGAGGTCGACATCGACATCAGGGCCGAAGACATCCGCATCGACACGATGCGCGCCTCGGGTTCGGGCGGCCAGCACGTCAACACCACCGATTCGGCCGTCCGCATCACCCATCTGCCGACCGGCATCATGGTCGTGCAGGCGGAGAAATCGCAGCATCAGAATCGCGCCAAAGCCATGCAGATCCTGCGTGCCCGGCTCTATGACCTGGAGCGCGGCAAGGCCGACGAGGAGCGTTCCGAATCGCGCAAGTCGCAGGTCGGTTCCGGTGACCGCTCGGAACGCATCCGCACCTATAATTTCCCGCAAGGCCGCGTCACCGACCATCGCATCAATTTGACGCTCTACAAGCTCGACCGGGTGATGATGGGCGAACTCGACGAGATCATCAACGCGCTGATTGCCGATCACCAGTCGAAATTGCTCGCCGACATCGGCATCGATGACTGACCTGCCCGACGCACTCGGCCCGATGCTGCGGGAAGCGCGGGCTCGGCTTGGCACCACTGTCGACGACCCGGCGCTCGATGCGCGGCTGATCGTCGAGCATTTTTCGGGCACGACGCGCACGCAAGCCATTGCGGACCCTGAACGCAGGCTCGGCGCCGGCATTGTTGCCGAAATCGATGCCGCCCTGAGACGGACGCCGCGCTGGCGGCGAACCGGTGCATCGCATCCTCGGCTATCGTGAATTCTACGGTTTGCGCCTGTCGCTGTCGCCGGAAACGCTGGAGCCGCGGCCGGATACCGAAACGCTGGTCGAGGCGATATTGCCCTTCGTCAAGGCAGTTGCGGCGCGGGAAGGCGGGTGCCGCATCCTCGATCTTGGCACCGGCACCGGCGCCATTGCGCTGGCGCTGCTCAGCGTCGTACCGACGGCTAGCGCAACCGGCGTCGA
>NZ_RZTF01000083.1:6505-11902 GCF_004023175.1 Mesorhizobium sp. M7A.F.Ca.MR.362.00.0.0 | reverse complement strand
AACTGGGTCTTGCAGACCGGTTCACGGCGCTGCAGTCGGACTGGTTCGAAAAAGTTTTCGGCCGGTACCATGTAATCGCCGCAAACCCTCCCTATATAACCACCGAAGACATTGGAAATCTGCAGGACGAAGTCCGCAATTTCGACCCGCGCCTGGCCCTGGATGGCGGCGCGGACGGTCTGAACCCCTACAGAACCATCGCTGCGGAAGCGGCAAGGTTTTTGGAAACTGAAGGCAGGATTGCGGTCGAGATCGGCCATACGCAACGCAACGAGGTCTGCGAGATATTCGCTGTAGCCGGCTACGTGTCGGGCGGTGCTTTTCGTGACCTCGGCGGAAACGACAGGGTTATTGTCTTTGAAAGGATAAAGCCTTGACGCAGTGCAAAAAAGCGCTTGGCAATGCCGGGGAATGCGGCTAGGGTCGCCTTAACCGGATGAGACGAAGCAGGCAGTGCTCTTAGCGATTCGGTTTTCCTTGGAAATAGCTGCCTTCTTGCGCAAACGATGCCCAAGCTTCGTGCGGGAATCGTCCGGCAAGTGATGTAACCGGAACAGGATGGCACGTGGCGCCAACGCAATCGATGCGGGCGAACGCCGGTGAAGAGACGAAACGGCTGGCTGCATGAGCGCCTCCGTTCGTGAAGAGTTTTTCGAAAATTTCAAAATGAAGAGAGTTTGATGAGGCCACAACAGCAGAACAGGCGCATGCGCGGTCGCAATAATAATGGCGGCGGCGGTGGTAACAATAACAACAACAATAGCAACAACAACCGCAAGGGGCCTAATCCCCTGGCGCGCAACTACGAGAGCAATGGCCCGGATGTGAAGATCCGCGGTTCGGCTCAGCAGATCGCCGAAAAGTACGCCACCCTTGCCCGCGATTCTCACAGCTCCGGCGACCGGGTCATGGCGGAGAACTATCTCCAGCACGCCGAGCATTACAATCGCATCATCGCGGCCGCACAGGCGCAGATGCCGATCCAGAACGCGCAGCAGAATCGTGATGATTTCGACGATGACGGCGACGAGGACCGCGACGATTTCGACAATGGCGGCAACAACAGCAACACTGTTTCCGATGCCCAGATCCCGGTGATCAACCATGGCGCCGGCCCGCAGCCGGTCATCGAAGGGACGCCGGCCGAGGTTGCGCTCAACCGGGAAGGTGGCCGCGAGGCCCGTGATAATAATGGCGGGCGCAACAATGGTGGCCGCGACAACAATGGCGGGCGCCATCGCGATCGTCGCCCCAATGGCGGTTACGGCCAGAACGGCCAGCGCGACTATGCATCGTCCGCCGAGCAAGCTGGCCAGCCCCAGCGCAACGAGGCTCCGAGCGAGGCCGAAGCCGCCGCGCCGACCGAATCCGTTGCTGCGGCCGAACCGGCTCCGTCGTTCGAGAATCTTTCGCCGGCAGGCCTTGCGGCCCAGGCCGAACTCAACGAGGCGGCCGCCGAAAGCGGTGCTGCCCGTCGTCCGAGGCGGCCGCGCCGCCCGCGCGTCAACGCCGATCAGGTTGATGGCGGTAGTGACAATGCCAATTCCGTGGCCAACGCCGGCGAGGCGGCTGCGGCCCCGGTCGACAGCGGCAACGCCCAACCGATCAATGTCGATATCGACAACTGATTGAACGGCATTTCAAGACATTGAACGGCGGAGAGAAATCTCCGCCGTTTTCGTTTGGGCGGCCGTGCAATATTATGAAGTTGCCGATATCGAGACGTCTTGAGGGTTCGGAGCTTGTGCACCATATCAGCCTCAACTGGACCCGGCTCGAATGGGAGGGTCCGTCACCGCAATCGGATCCGGTGCCGCAAAGCGGGCCGGTGATGGAAGGAGACAGATATGAACCTTGAGAAATACTCAGAGCGCGTGCGCGGTTTTATCCAGTCCGCGCAGACTATGGCGCTTTCCCGCAACCATCAGCAATTCACCCCTGAGCATATCCTGAAAGTGCTCGTCGACGACGATGAGGGCCTGGCCGCGTCGCTGATCGAACGCGCCGGCGGCAACGTTCGCGACGTCAAGCTTGGCGTCGAGACGGCGCTCGAAGCGATGCCCAAGGTCGAGGGCGGCAATGGCCAGCTCTATCTGGCCCAGCCGCTGGCAAAAGCGTTTTCGACCGCCGAGGAACTGGCCAAGAAAGCCGGCGACAGCTTTGTCACGGTGGAGCGGCTCTTGCAGGCGTTGGCCATGGAGAAGTCGGCCAAGACCGCCGACATACTGGCCAAGGCCGGCGTCACCGCGCAGGCGCTCAACCAGGTCATCAATGACGTCCGCAAGGGCCGCACCGCCGATTCGGCGAGTGCCGAACAGGGCTACGACGCGCTGAAGAAATACGCGCGCGACCTGACCGCGGATGCCCGTGCCGGCAAGCTGGACCCCGTGATCGGCCGTGACGACGAGATTCGCCGCACCATTCAGGTGCTGTCGCGCCGCACCAAGAACAATCCGGTGCTGATCGGCGAACCGGGCGTCGGCAAGACGGCGATCGCCGAAGGCCTGGCGCTGCGCATCGTCAATGGCGACGTGCCGGAATCGCTGAAGGATAAGCAATTGATGGCGCTCGACATGGGCGCGCTGATTGCCGGCGCCAAATATCGCGGCGAGTTCGAGGAACGGCTGAAGGCCGTGCTCTCCGAAGTCACCTCGGCCAGCGGCAACATCATCCTGTTCATCGATGAGATGCACACCCTGGTCGGTGCCGGCAAGGCGGATGGCGCTATGGATGCGTCGAACCTTCTGAAGCCGGCGCTGGCGCGCGGCGAGCTGCACTGCGTCGGCGCCACCACGCTCGATGAGTATCGCAAGCATGTCGAGAAGGATGCAGCCCTTGCCCGCCGCTTCCAGCCGGTGTTCGTCGACGAGCCGACGGTGGAAGACACCGTCTCGATCCTGCGCGGCCTGAAGGAGAAGTACGAGCAGCACCACAAGGTGCGCATTTCGGATTCCGCGCTGGTGGCGGCGGCGACGCTGTCCAACCGCTACATCGCCGACCGCTTCCTGCCGGACAAGGCGATCGACCTGGTCGACGAAGCCGCATCGCGGCTGCGCATGCAGGTCGATTCCAAGCCCGAGGCGCTGGACGAGATCGATCGCCGCATCATGCAGCTCAAGATCGAACGCGAGGCGCTGAAGGTCGAGACGGACGACGCCTCGAAGGATCGGCTTGCCCGCCTGGAAAAGGAACTCGTCGGCCTCGAGGAGGAATCGACCGAGATCACTGCCAAATGGCAGGCGGAGAAGCAGAAGCTCGGGCTCGCCGCCGACCTCAAGAAGCAGCTCGACGAGGCGCGCAACGAGCTCGCCATTGCGCAGCGCAAGGGTGAATTCCAGCGCGCCGGCGAGCTTGCCTATGGCAAGATCCCGGAACTGGAAAAGAAGCTGAAGGAGGCCGAAACCCAGGACGGCAAGGCCGGCATGGTCGAAGAGGTGGTCACGCCGGATCACGTGGCCCATATCGTCTCGCGCTGGACCGGCATTCCGGTCGACAAGATGCTGCAGGGCGAGCGCGACAAGCTGCTGCGCATGGAAGACGAGATTGGCAAGCGTGTCGTCGGCCAGGGCGAGGCGGTGCAGGCTGTTTCCAAAGCGGTGCGGCGCGCTCGCGCGGGCCTGCAGGACCCGAACCGGCCGATCGGCTCGTTCATGTTCCTCGGGCCGACGGGCGTCGGCAAGACCGAACTGACCAAGGCGCTGGCAAGCTTCCTGTTCGACGACGAGGGCGCGATGGTGCGCATCGACATGTCGGAGTTCATGGAAAAGCACTCGGTCGCCCGGCTGATCGGCGCACCCCCCGGCTATGTCGGCTATGAGGAAGGCGGCGCGTTGACCGAAGCGGTGCGGCGCCGGCCCTATCAGGTCGTGCTGTTCGACGAAATCGAGAAGGCGCATCCCGATGTGTTCAACGTGCTGTTGCAGGTGCTCGATGACGGCCGCCTGACCGATGGGCAGGGCCGCACGGTGGACTTCCGCAACACGCTGATCATCATGACATCGAACCTGGGCGCCGAATATCTCGTCAATCTCACCGAGGATCAGGACGTCGATCTGGTTCGCGACGAGGTGATGGGTGTTGTCAGGGCGTCGTTCCGGCCGGAGTTCCTCAATCGCGTCGACGAGGTGATCCTGTTCCACCGGCTGCGCCGGCAGGATATGGGCCGCATCGTCGAGATCCAGCTCAAGCGGCTGGAGAGCCTGCTTGTCGACCGCAAGATCACGCTGTCGCTGGACCAGGAGGCGGTCGACTGGCTGGCGGCCAAGGGCTACGATCCGGCCTATGGCGCGCGGCCGCTGAAGCGGGTGATGCAGAAGGAATTGCAGGACCCGCTGGCGGAGAAGATCCTGCTCGGCGACATCCTCGACGGCTCGACCGTCAAGGTGACAGCCGGTTCCGACCGGCTGAACTTCCGCTCGAAGCCGGCGATCGTCGCGGCGGAAGTGGCAGCCTGATCCTACGCCGCGCGTCCTTCCCGGACCCGCGGCGTTTTAGGTCTTTGTCATATGCATGTCGTTTTCCCCAAACCGGGGCCAGTTTTGGGCGACGTGCGCAAAAAAGGGGGGCGGGATGACGCTGGACGACTACAACGGCTTCTGCGCCTCGCTGCCCGCGACGAGTCACGTTGTCCAATGGGGTGGCGCCCATGTCTGGAAAGTCGGAAACAAGGTCTTCGCGGTTGGCGGCTGGGATCAGGGCCAGCAGCTCTTCGTCACCTTCAAATGTTCCGATATCGCCTATGATGTGCTCAAGGAGCAGCCGGGCCTGCGGCCCGCGCCCTATCTTGCCTCGCGCGGTATGACATGGATCCAGCGTCGGACAAGCCAGAGCATGGATGATGCCGCGCTGAAGGATTATCTGCGCGAGAGCCATCGCCTTGTAGCCCTGAAACTGACCAGGCAGGCGCGCAAGGAATTGGGACTTGCCGCAAGCTAGTCTATATTCCTCGAGGCGCTGGAAAACCGCCATCTTCATGCCCGGTTCATGTTGGAACCATATGGTGGGTAACTGGTTTGCTGACGAGGGGCTTCGCCAGAGAACAATGCCGGGCGGCGGCAATTACGGACCGGAGAGTTTCGCCACTATGCTGCGTACGATCTTCACCCTTTCGGTACTTGCCGGCGGGCTTTTGTCTGCCAATGCAATCGCAGCCCCGACGCAGGACAGCGCACCACCGATTGTCCGTGTCGCCGATACCGGTGGCATCCTTGTCGCCCAGGACGGCAATCTCGACATCTACTACGACGCCAGGGGCAACCGCGTGATCGTCGATGCCGATACCGGCAAGGTCATCGCCATCCAGCCGCCGCAGACCCGGCTCGACCGCCGCGCCTTGCGCCGCGAGACACGACTGCGCGAACTGGGCCGCGCCCCCGACGGCGACGACCGCTACTATCT
>NZ_RZTF01000083.1:0-6495 GCF_004023175.1 Mesorhizobium sp. M7A.F.Ca.MR.362.00.0.0 | reverse complement strand
TATCTCGACGATCCGGAAGACATGGCGCGGTTCCGGCGCCAGCAGTTGGAAGAGGAAGGCCGCGTTATCCCGCCGCCGGCGGACGAGTACGATCCCTATGGGGACAATTCCGTCGAAGCCTATCCTCCCGCACCGCAGGACGATGGCAGCTACGACGACAATTATCCCGACGCGCCGCAGCCGGCGAAGCCGGGCACCATCAAGCGCCAGCCGCTGAACGAAGCCTCGATTGACCCTGCCCAGCCGGCGACGTCAGCCGATCAGGCGGCACTGCCGCCAAAGGCTGGGGGCAAGACCACTGTTGCCCCGGCACTTTCGCTGGGAGCGCGCCAGGATGTCGCCGCCCTTCAGGTGCTGCTAGACCGGGGTGGCGCTTCGCCTGGCGTCATCGACGGGCGTTTCGGTTCGAATGTCGACAAGGCGCTCGCTGCCTACAACCAGATCACCGGCGCCAATCTGCGATCGACCGACGCGGTCGCCATCCAGGCGGCACTTGCGCAATCCGGCGGCGATGCCTTCGCCAACTACACGATCACAGCGGAGGATGCGGCCGGTCCCTATGTCGCGTCGATCCCGGAAGACTATAGCCAGAAGGCGCAACTCGATCGCATGGGCTATACGTCGGTGACCGAGGCGCTCGCAGAGCGCTTCCACATGGACGAGAATTATCTCAAAGCGCTCAACCCGGACCTCGATTTCAATCGTCCCGGCACGACCATCAAGGTCGCCAATTTCGGCAAACTGGTTTCGACGCCGGTGGCCCGCATCGTCGCCGACAAGGACAAGAAAGAGGTTTTCGCCTATGATGCCGGCGGCAGACTGGTCGCGGCCTATCCCGCAACCATCGGCTCATCGGACACGCCGTCACCGTCCGGCATTCACACGGTGTCGCGCGTCGCGCTCGATCCGAACTACACCTACAATCCCAGCATCAATTTCAAGCAGGGCCAGAACGACAAAGTCCTGACCATTCCGCCGGGCCCGAACGGTCCCGTCGGCTCGGTCTGGATCGCCCTGGACAAGCCGACCTATGGCATCCACGGCACGCCGGATCCGTCGAAGATCGGCAAGACCGAAAGCCATGGCTGCGTACGCCTGACCAACTGGGATGCGCGGGAGTTGGCCAAGCTGGTTTCGCCGGGTGTCACGGTGGAGTTTGTCGGCGGACCTTCAGCCGATAACCTTGCGCAGCAGTGAACTGGGAAGTGCGGCGGCATAGACCAGCTGCATGATCAGGATGAAGCCGAGCTTTCAAGCGGCCGCCTCATCGAAATCCCCGCCGGCTGCACGTAACGGGGCTGGCATGACTGTGCCATTTGCACCCTGTCAGGGTGCAACCCTGGCCAAACGGCTGGTTTCAATGACTGCAAGCCACTGGCCGGTTGTTGCCGATGCGCTAGGGGTTTAAGCAAGGTTTCATGCATTCACCGAGCAAAGCTGCCGCGGTCCCGCTGACCAGCCCGGTCACGCATGGAACGTTTTGTCCGCAGTCGCAGCGGCGATTTGTGCTGATCGCGGCAATTCTGGCCTCGGCGCTTGGCTTCATAGACGGCTCGATCCTGGCCATCGCCACACCGGCGATTCGCGTCAACCTCGGCGCCAGCCTTGCCGAGGCGCAGTGGATTTCCAATGCCTATGCATTGACGCTGTCGGCGCTGATCCTGGCCGGGGGTGCCGCCGGCGACCGATTCGGTCTGCGCCGCGCCTTCGTGTCCGGCATTGCGCTGTTCATCGTCGCTTCGCTGGCCTGTGCGCTGGCGCCGAATGCCATTGTGCTGATCGCATTTCGCGCGTTGCAGGGCATCGGTGCGGCAATCATGGTGCCCGGCAGCCTCGCCATCATCGCCAAGGCCTACCCGAAGAAAGAACGCGGCCGCGCGATTGGGATCTGGGCGGCGGCTTCAGCGCTGACCACGGCACTTGGCCCGGTGTTCGGCGGTTTCGTGCTGTCGGCCTTCGGCGACGGCATCTGGCGGGCGATCTTCGCCATCAACCTGCCGCTGGGCTTGATCTCGATCTGGCTTCTGCTGGCCAAGGTTCCTGCCGATACGCCGACGGAGAAACGCAGCCTGGATCTCGGAGGTGCAGCGCTCGCGACATTGGCCTTCGGCGCGCTTGCCTATGGGCTGACCTCGATGAGCGCCAGCGGCGAGGGCCTCATGGCAGGGCCGAGCATTGCCGCAGGCGTCGTACTGCTGGCTGTCTTCATCGTTTTCGAGCTTCGGCAGCGCGAGCCGATGATCGACCTCAGCCTGTTTCGCGTCGGTGCTTTCGCCGGCGCCAATGTGGCGACATTCTTCCTCTATTTTGCGCTATCGGCCAACCTTTTCTATCTGCCGATGCTGCTGATCGCCGGCTGGGATCTGAGCACGGCCGAGGTCGGCTTCATCTTCCTGCCCTTGTCGGCATTGATCGCGCTTTTGTCGGGACCGGTCGGCAAGCTTTCGGACCGGATCGGACCACGTTTTCCGATCGCCTGCGGCAGCTTGGTCGTGGCTTTCGCGTTTGCCGGGCTGGCCTTGCTCACCTACGCCGGTATCCACAATTTCTGGATTGGAATATTCCCGCTGATGGCGCTGATGGGGCTCGGCATGGCTCTGGTCGTGTCGCCTTTGTCGACCGCGATCATGACGGCGGTGGAAGACAAGGACACGGGGGCCGCCTCCGGCATCAACAATGCCGTCTCACGCATCGGCGGTCTGATCGCGGTGGCGGCGATGGGCTCGCTTGCCGCATGGGTTTACGCGAATGCGCTGGACGCGAGCGCAACGTCCGCCATCCCAGGATTTGGTGAACCGGCGCCAGCCGGGCTTGCGCTGGCCATCGATGCGGCGAGGCTCGCCGCCAGCGATGCCGCTTTTGCCGCGGTTTCTTCGGTGACCGCGCTGCTTTGCCTGATTGCGGCTGTCATCGCCTGGACGACCATTCCCGGTGAGCGATTGCCATGGCCGCGACAGGCCGAAGATCGGCAAGGCTGAAGCGGGTCAACCGTCGATCTTGGCGCTCGCAACCTTCAGCGAATCGCTGTCTTCCTGCTTCAGCAGTTCGTCGATGCGCTCGCGCTCGCGCTTGAAGGCGACGAGGTCATCGCCCTTCAGCACCTTGCCGACCGGCAGGCGGACACGCATCGGATCAACCTTGGTGCCGTTGACGATCAGCTCGTAGTGAAGATGCGGGCCGGTGGCGAGGCCGGTCTGGCCGAGGAAGCCGATGGTCTGGCCCTGGCGGACGTGCACGCCCGGTTCGATGCCTTTGGCAAAGGCGCTCTGGTGATTGTATGATGTCTCATAGCCATTGGCATGGCGGATGATGATCTGCTTGCCGTAGCCGCCGGCCCAGCCGACCTTCTCGACCGTGCCGTTGCCGGCGGCGATGATCGGCGTGCCGATCGGCGCGGACCAATCGACGCCGGTGTGCATGCGGACATAGCCGAGGATCGGATGCCTGCGGGCGCCGAAACCGGAGCGGAATTTCCCGGCGGGCAGGGGATTGCGCAACAGGAACTGCTCGGCGCTCGAGCCGTCCTCATCAAAATAATCGGTGCCGCCGTCCTGCATCTGGAAGCGGTAGAAGTTGCGGGTCTGGCCGCCGAACGTCGCCGAGACGTAAAGAAGCTCGGAGCTGTCCGAGGTCTGGTCGTCACCGTCGGGCTGCGAGAACAGGACTTCGATGCGGTCGGCGGGGCTGAGGCGGGATTGGAAGTCGACGTCGGACGCCAGCAACTTGATCAACCGCTGCGTCATCGCCTTGGACATGCCGTAGGAATAGGCGGCGCGGTAGATGCCGTCATAGACGTTGGGCAGGTTGCCGCGCACCACCACGGGCGCCGACGAATCATCGAAGGCCGTCAGCAATTCGGGGTTCGGATCCGGTTCCTGCGCCGGCACATACTGGCCGCGATCGTTGAGCGCGATGGTGACGATGTGCTGGGTCCGGTCATAGACGCTGGTGCGCACGACCTTGGCGGCATCGCCGTGAACCTCGAGGCCGACACGCAGCACGGTTCCAGCTTTGAGCGCTGTTGCGTTGAGCAACTTGGCGATAGCTTCGGCCATTCCGGTGGCATCTTCACCCGTGTAGCCCGAATTGGCAAAAGCCTCGGTGACGTCGAGATCCTTGGTGAAGGGGATGATTTCCTCGGCGAAAGCCGGCGCCTGGTCGTCAACAGTGGCACGGGGCGCCACCGAGACATTTTCCGGCACGATCTTGACGTCGTAGGAGCCCGCCATGCTCTCGGCAAAAGCTTCGCCGAATCGCTGCGGGTCGACATAGTGAAGTGAAGCGACCTGCACGGCGCCGTCGCTGAGGTCGGTGCCGGCTTCGCGCACCACTTTTTCCACCTCGTCGGCGGAGAGGTCGCTCTTTTCGTCGAAGGAAGCTGTTTCGATCGGAAAATCGACGGTCTTCAGGCTCATCTCGCTTTCGACCTTGGCGCCGTAGATCTGGCCGGAAGCGGCAGAGGCCGTCGCCGGCTGGGCATTGTCGTCGCTGTCGTCGCCGAACACCTGCATCGGGTCGAAGGGTGGGTAGGCGCGGCTGGTGGTGTGGCCGGCGGCAAGGGCCATCTTGATCTGGACGAAAGGCATGGTGTGGATGACGTCGCGGTCGCCGACCTTGGTGACCATCGACACTTCCATGCGGCGACGGTCCTTGGCCTTTGCGATCTGACGCGGCGCCACCAGCCTGGTGGTCTTGGCGACTTCGCCGGAATCCCCGTTGCCGGCAAGGCTGATCAACTCGGCGATCTCGGGTGGGGTGGCCAGTTGCTGGCGGCCGTCAAGGGCGGCGAACAGCGCCACGCCCATCAGCACGCTTGAGGTGACGCCAGTGAGAAATGTTCCCGACAGCCAGCGTGCAGAAACCTCGCGCCGGTCGGGCGGGCCGCTGCGGCCATCCGCGATAAGCGGCGGCTCGTTGCCGAGTTCGGCTATGACATCTTCCGTGTCTGGCATCCAGAAAGGCTGCTTCTTCCCCGGGCGGAACGGCTTGTCGCTTTTGTTGTGGCCGTGACATTTGCCTGTCATGGCAGGTGAAGTCAACGAAGCGCCAGGCTCCGAACGAATTGCCCCCAAGCACTTCTCTTATAGAGCGCTCTGCCAGGCGGGGCGGTGTACCTTCTCTGCAAGGCCCATCGCACACTCCTATATAGAGGGCTCGTAAGACAGGCGCTGCTCCGTCGGCGGCGCCCACTTTCGTTGGCTTTGGTGTCGAACGGCAATGCGGCGGCAATAGGGCTCCTTCCCTGCCGTCCAATCGGTATTGCCAGCGTTCCCCTGGGGCAGTCGGCTATCGGCAGATCGGGTCCGAAATTTCTGTCGCAAAAACTTCAAAAACATTGTCGATGTGTGTTGACAGTTGTCGTTGGTGGCGACTATATACGCCTCACGAACGAGGGCGGCTCGCCGCTGGCGACGAAGAAGTTTGCTTCTAAGCCTGCCCTTAGCGAAATTCAAGAGAGCCGCGTAAGCGACACTCGGACGGCCCCGGAGCCAAAAGCGAAGCGGGCCACGACATTGCGTTTGCGGTGTCTGTTCTTTGAAAATTGAATAATGAAGAAAGAGAAACGTGGGCGGCAGAGTCCTGCTGAACCTCTTATCCCGCCAGGGGTATGAGGTTCGAACGAGACTTTGGCGGACACGTTTTGAGAGAATAAAGTCTACCAAGACACGTGAGTGTCTAGGTGTGAATGTTCTCGTCAATTCAAAGCGTGACCAGATAAAAGCCAATCAAAGTTTCAAAACTTGAGAGTTTGATCCTGGCTCAGAACGAACGCTGGCGGCAGGCTTAACACATGCAAGTCGAGCGCCCCGCAAGGGGAGCGGCAGACGGGTGAGTAACGCGTGGGAATCTACCCATCTCTACGGAACAACTCCGGGAAACTGGAGCTAATACCGTATACGTCCTTCGGGAGAAAGATTTATCGGAGATGGATGAGCCCGCGTTGGATTAGCTAGTTGGTGGGGTAATGGCCTACCAAGGCGACGATCCATAGCTGGTCTGAGAGGATGATCAGCCACATTGGGACTGAGACACGGCCCAAACTCCTACGGGAGGCAGCAGTGGGGAATATTGGACAATGGGCGAAAGCCTGATCCAGCCATGCCGCGTGAGTGATGAAGGCCCTAGGGTTGTAAAGCTCTTTCAACGGTGAAGATAATGACGGTAACCGTAGAAGAAGCCCCGGCTAACTTCGTGCCAGCAGCCGCGGTAATACGAAGGGGGCTAGCGTTGTTCGGAATTACTGGGCGTAAAGCGCACGTAGGCGGATTGTTAAGTTAGGGGTGAAATCCCAGGGCTCAACCCTGGAACTGCCTTTAATACTGGCAATCTCGAGTCCGAGAGAGGTGAGTGGAATTCCGAGTGTAGAGGTGAAATTCGTAGATATTCGGAGGAACACCAGTGGCGAAGGCGGCTCACTGGCTCGGTACTGACGCTGAGGTGCGAAAGCGTGGGGAGCAAACAGGATTAGATACCCTGGTAGTCCACGCCGTAAAC
>NZ_RZTF01000840.1:0-782 GCF_004023175.1 Mesorhizobium sp. M7A.F.Ca.MR.362.00.0.0 | reverse complement strand
GCTCAGGCCAAGCCAGGAAAGCCCGTCGAGGATGGCAGCCGTCGCGGCTTCATTGGAGCGTTCGCGGTCGGTGTCCTCGATGCGCAGCAGCATCGTGCCGCCAGTGTGCTTCGCATACAGCCAGTTGAACAGCGCCGTGCGCGCGCCGCCTATGTGCAGATAGCCGGTGGGCGAAGGGGCAAAACGGGTGACGACCTTGTCGGACATGGAACTCTCGGAAACCATCTGAAGCGGGGTGCGGTTGCGCGGGCTTTCGCGCGCCCGGCGTTCATGTAGCATAGGGTGTCGAGGGCGCAAGGGGCAGACCCGATGGCTGGACGAGGCTGGGGCTCGGATCAGGGCGAGGACGCTGCCATCGGCGTCAGCGAACGGTCCCTGTTTGCGCCTCGGCCAGCCCCATTGCCGCCGCCATCGCCCCTTGTGCCGGATCCCGGCAAGGCGCCCTTGCAAGCGGATGTCGCCGCCTCTGTTCCTGTTGCCGAAACCGGCAGGATCGTTCGCGTGCGCCGGCAAATCAGCCTGACATCACTGCCTCGCCTGCGCCACAGCGTGAACACGGCGGCGAGCCTGGAACTCGACCGGGGCGTGGCCTTCCTGCTGGTGCCGGTCTGCCTGGCGATCGGAGCGATCGGCTATTTTTCGCTGACGGCTGAACCCGACTTTGCGAGACCTGTCGCGGTTGTCATCTTGACGGGGATCTGTGCGCTGGTCTCGCGCTCATGGCCAAAGACCCATCTGTGTTTCATGGCGGCGCTTTTGTGCGCCCTAGGACTGCTTGCTGC
>NZ_RZTF01000839.1:0-791 GCF_004023175.1 Mesorhizobium sp. M7A.F.Ca.MR.362.00.0.0 | reverse complement strand
CATTGACATCGTCTTTCTCACTTCGCGCGGCTTCGTGCTGTCTCAGCTAAAAGACAGAGCAACTCGAAGCCTAGATGAGCTGCGTGCAGCGCGGTGATACCGGAGGAATCGACAGGAGGACAAACTTCGCAAATATCTGCGCCGATGATGTTCGCGCCGAGAAGGCCCCGCAATATGACCATTGCATCACGCATGGAAAATCCACCCGGCTCGGGACAGCCGGTTCCTGGGCAATAGATCGCATCCAACCCATCGATATCGAAAGAGATATAGGTGGGAGCATTGCCGACAACGCGCCGCGCTTCCTCGATTACCCACGCGCGACCGCGTTCTTCGAAAACATCTGTGGTTACGAGGGTCATGCCTGCCTCGCGCGCCCACGCAAGGTCTTCTTCAGTATACCTCGGTCCTCCTCTGAGCCCGATCTGGATTACTCGCTTTGGATCAATTAGTCCTTCCTCCACGGCACGGCGGAAAGTCGTCCCATGAGTGATCTTCATGCCGCGGAATTCGTCATTGGTGTCACTATGAGCATCGAATTGCACCATACCGACATTTCCGCCGCGTAAGAGACCGCGCAGAATAGGCAGAGGAATTGTGTGATCCCCTCCAAGCACGAGCGGGAGTACACCCTTTTCCGACAAGTTGCGGAAGCACTCGGTGATGATATCCAGGCTCTTGTCGAAGTTTCGCGGGTAAACAGGCACGTCTCCGAGGTCTACGACACGCGCCGGAGCTATGCTCTTATAAGCCTCGATGGATCCTAACCCTCGGGACTCCTTGCGGATCGC
>NZ_RZTF01000838.1:0-795 GCF_004023175.1 Mesorhizobium sp. M7A.F.Ca.MR.362.00.0.0 | reverse complement strand
GGTCATGATTGAGGGCTCGGTGGTCTGGCGCCGGTTGATGCCGGTGAAATAAATCCAGTTCAGGCGCGAGATCGCCACGCCGTAATGGTTGCCGGGTATTCTCGAGCCACCCCGGCCATCGCCCGAAGCCCAGCGCGTCACCCGCCTGAAGGTGACGAGATCGGCCTCGCGCCGCACGAAGGTGACCGAGCGCATCAAAAAGTCGGGTCGGCCGGGCATCGAAAAATAGGTGAAATATGTGCCTCCGGCGATGGCGGGCGACGGCGGCCGCACCATGTTTTCGTACAGGGCCTGGCGCAGCGTTGCGTTGCCGTCGCTCTTGGCTGCCGCGGCGGCCGGCTCACGATACAGCTCATTCTCATCGATCTTGAAATAGTCGCAGATCAGCCTTGCGGTGGCTTTGTTGGGAACCGCCTTGCCTTGCAGATAGCGCTCGAACTGGGTGCGATTGATGCCAAGCTCACGGCACACCGCGCTGACGGAAGCGTGGCGTTGGACCAGCCGCCTGAGATTGGCGGCGAGATTCACGCGAATTGGCACGACATCTCCCCGACAGACGTACGGACCAGTATTCAAGCGATTGCTTATATACAGTTGCATGCCGTGGCGGCGGCGCGAAGATGGACCTTTGGCCAATAGGCAACGACCCGGTGGCGCGTAGACTGTACGATTCTGACAGTCCGGCTATGCAAGCCGTGTAAATGGGCGTATTTCGATGGCAAGAGCGACCTGAGATCGGCCTCTCGACATCCTGCAATGGAGGGCGGTTTGGATCATACCGGCCTGGTCGAGCTT
>NZ_RZTF01000837.1:0-797 GCF_004023175.1 Mesorhizobium sp. M7A.F.Ca.MR.362.00.0.0 | reverse complement strand
GTGCAGCAGGACGCATTCCTGTTCACCACCTCGATCGAGAACAACATCGCCTACGGCAATCCATGGGCGCGCGAGACCCGCATCGGGCAAGCCGCCGAGTATGCCCAATTGCACAACTACATCATCGGGCTTCCCGCCGGCTACACCACAGTCGTTGGCGAACGCGGCGCGTCGCTTTCTGGCGGCCAGCGCCAGCGCCTGACCATCGCCCGCAGCCTGATGCTGCGGCCATCGGTGCTGGTCTTCGACGATTCAACTGCTGCCATCGACGCCGGCACCGAGCAGCGGATCCGGGCAGCGATGAAACGCTTCGCCAAGGACCGCGTGACGCTCATCATCTCGCACCGGCTGAGTTCACTGATGCATGCCGACCAGATCCTGTTCGTGGAGGGCGGCCGGATCGTCGAGCGCGGCACGCATGAGGAACTGCTGGCGCTCGGCGGACGCTACCGCGCCCTTTACGACCTGCAGCTGCGGCCGGACTATGACCGACCCGTTGTAACGGGAGCCGCGTGATGTCGACACATAGCGGCGACGAGAAGGAAGACACCAGCGGGCGGCCGACAAAGGCGGTCGTCGGCTCGCACCGGGACGAGGAAGAAGTCTTCGGCAAGGCCTATGATCCGCGCATCGTGCGGCGCATCTGGAGCTTCGTGAAACCGTATCGGGGCCGGATTTTCATCTCGGTCGCCGCGGTCCTGGTGTTCACGCTGACGCAGCTGGCGATCCCGCTGGTCATCCGCTACGCCATCGACCAAGGCATGGCGGCGGGCACGCTCGACCGGTCGGTGATGATC
>NZ_RZTF01000836.1:0-797 GCF_004023175.1 Mesorhizobium sp. M7A.F.Ca.MR.362.00.0.0 | reverse complement strand
CTTCCGGCACATGCCGCTCGATCAGGCCGAACGCGGTGATGAAGGTCGGCGAGATCGCCACACCGCTGATGAACACGGTCAGCGCCAGCAGTGGCACGGTGTCGGCGGTGAGCGGCAACAGCGTGCCGAGCGCGACGAGGGCGACTGCGATGGCCAGCTGGCGTTGCAGCGGCGCCTTCAGGCTGAGCGCGCCGACGATGATGCCGAGTACGAACGATCCCAGCGCATAAACGCCGATGACGAGGCTGGCGGCGCCCGGTTGGCCAAGCTCCTTGGTGATCGCCACGGTGGTCACTTCCGTCGTCGCGAAGGTTGCGCCGATGAAGATCAGGGCGAGGGTGATGATCTGAACCGGCCGCAGGCGGATCGCCGAGCCGCTTGAGTTATGGTCGACCGGCCGCACCCGGGGCTCGGTCGAGCGTTGCAGGATGAAGGTCGCTGATCCGAATGCGAGAAATAATGTGCTCACCAGAACGCCGGCTTCCGGGAATAGGGCGGCACTCAGGCCGACCGATAGCGATGCCCCGGCGATATAGACCAGTTCATCGGCCACGGACTCGAAGGCGAATGCGGTGTTCATCTGCGGCCGCCCCCGGAAAATCTCCGTCCAGCGCGCGCGCACCATCGCAGGTATGCTTGGCATGGCGGCGGCCAGCAGTGCCGATACGAACAGCGTCCAAACCGGCCAGTCCTGGTTGGCCGCCGCTATCAGGACCGCGAAAGCCAGCACCGCGATGATGGTGGTGGGCACCACGATTCGTGTCTGGCCCAGGCGGTCCACCAGTCTCGATATCTGC
>NZ_RZTF01000835.1:0-810 GCF_004023175.1 Mesorhizobium sp. M7A.F.Ca.MR.362.00.0.0 | reverse complement strand
AGCTAATATATATGACCGGCTCTAATGCCTATGGTGTGATCGCGGAATCGCCTGACGGGCAGTCTAGGCCATCGGGACTAATTGCTGCGCTTTCATTCTGCCAGTAGCTTGTAGGTCTGGTCATTTAGCCCACCTTTGTGCCCAGATTGGTCGGCACGCTCACCGTCACCGGTGCTTGGTAGTTGATCGTGCCGACCTCCCTTTTTGCTACGTGGAATCGATGCCCGTGTGGCAACCGAAGAAACTGGCGAACGCGGCGCATTGAAGCTAGTCCGAGCGCTGGCGAAGGCGATCAATTGAGACCATGGAGCGTTTGACGCGAAAATAGTTGTGCCCGACAGTAACGAAATATTGTACGTTTACGACAATCCAAAATCCGAAACTAGCAAAAACTGTCACAGGTTATCGCAATGGAGCGGTCGATTCCGCGACGATGTAGCCGATATATAGCTTGCTATAGTATATCGATTTTGGGATGTTATTAACATACCTAAGTATTATACTTGACATCCTATGGTATGACGTATGCGCTTCGCTCCCGTTGCGTTCATTGGATGTTCCGTTACTTCAGCCAATCCTTATGTAGCGTTGGGCGGTAAACGAAAGGGGCCCGCCGCTGAGGACACAACTACAGCGGCGGGCCTTGCTTTTGAGACCTGGCCCGGGGTTGGAAGCCAAGCTGCAAACCCAACTTCGATTTCAGAAACAGGTTCCAGCCTTATGAAAAGATTTAACGCTTGCCGGCTTTGCAGGTAGGCCCGCCGCTGAGGTCACAGCGACGGGCCCTGCACCAGAGCTTGGACTTGAGGG
>NZ_RZTF01000834.1:0-811 GCF_004023175.1 Mesorhizobium sp. M7A.F.Ca.MR.362.00.0.0 | reverse complement strand
ACGCCACCGCCGCCTCCTATCCGGTCAAAGGACGACCGGCCGAATGGCGAAAGTCCGGGTCCGGCGTCCGCCCCTTCAAGATGGATGGCCGCTACACGGTCATGGAAATACCCATCTAGGCTGGACGTCGGCACGGGCCGGCTGATCTGACCCGGCCCGCCGGGCTACTACCGGAACTGACCGGTGCCACGGCGGCCGCTTCGGCCGGCTACGGGGCGCCGGTGTGCTGAAGCCACCGACGCGTGCCAGGCGGGACCATTACAGACCGCACATGCCCTCGCATTCATTCGGCCAGAGGTCGAGCTGGCCGTGGTCGGCCGCTGTAGACAAATCGGCTTCATCGAGGGGAACGCCGGAGCGATGCAGGAAGACCTCGCCGCGTATGCCACGCAGGCCGGTGCGGATCGCCCGATCCACCTCCACCGCATCGTCCCATGCCGCCCGGTCGTTGTTCCGCATGGATCGCCACATGGCGTCACTGTGGAAGGGGCAGCCGATGCACGCGCTCTTCGGCGGTTTCGGATAGCCATGGCTTTTCAGCCAAGCGAGACAGTCCTTTCGGGTCATGCGGCTCTCGATGAGGGGAAAGCGGTTGAGTTGCCACGCTGCCCGGCTCGGCTTCATGCGCACCGCCTCGTCCATCGAGATGCCCAGCCACTGGTGAACGACGGGATATGTCGGGGAGCGTTTGCGCGTGAGACCAGCCAGTTCCCGCACCTTGCGGCGGATCGGTTCGATCTTGCTGGTGGTGGTGCATTGTCGCCGTATCATGCCGATCGAGACATTGCCGCGGCGGTCGACGGTGCGGGTG
>NZ_RZTF01000833.1:0-815 GCF_004023175.1 Mesorhizobium sp. M7A.F.Ca.MR.362.00.0.0 | reverse complement strand
GTGCATTATTGGGACACAGATTCACGGTAAGTTGTGTGCGTCAAGTTCTTCACGGTAGGCATTTCGCCGCTGCCTGATCGGCAAGGTTCGCCCTCTCCGTCGTCCACCGACGAGGCGATGAACGGCTTCATTGAGCCCTTTGCGGGCGTTGGCTTTAGTCGTGTGCCATCCAGACCGTTCGTCCCTTCGCAGCGTCCTTAATGCTGAGTTCCGCAAAACCAATTTTCCGCCAGAAGCCGATCGCTCCCTTGTTCGCGCGATTGGCGCCGACATGGATACCTTTGATACCATGTTCGACCGCGAAGCTTCGCCATTTATCGAACAGCTTTGAGCCAAGCCCGCTCCCTTGGACGCGGGGCAAAAGATTCATGTGAAGATGAGCCGGATACTTGCTAACCACGGCTGCCGGCGTTCGCGCCGGGTGGTGGATCATGGATGCCCGCCGCTCGTCCGGCGTCCATAAATCCCGTAACGCTTCAGGTGGATCGGCATAGCGCAGGCGAAGTTGCGGCCACCACTCCCTTTCGAGTCGATCCTCCCATTCCAGTGTATCTATTGTTCCGACGGCAAAGCCCGCAACACCCCGGGAGTCTTCGACAACTACGGCAAGCTGCGGCTCAAGCACCGCATACGGCGCGGCGTAGATATGCCCCATCAGCTTTGGATCCTCGTAGAGGTGTGACGCATCGCCCCCCTCAAAGCCAGTCGCAAGGGAAATAGCATACAGTGCGTCAACGTCTTCCCATCTAACCGGGCGAATGCTCACCATTGTGTCCTCAGGTTTTTCTCGGCTTCTGCATAGCGCCCTTCTATAT
>NZ_RZTF01000832.1:0-821 GCF_004023175.1 Mesorhizobium sp. M7A.F.Ca.MR.362.00.0.0 | reverse complement strand
CGGCCTCGAAGGAGCGCCACGGCCCGCGCCGATGGATCACTTCAGCCTTGTATAGGCCGTTGATCGTCTCGGCGAGCGCATTGTCGTAGGAATCGCCGACACTGCCAACCGACGGCTCGACGCCGACCTCGGCCAGGCGCTCGGTGTATTTGATCGACCCAATCTGCCTGTCATGATAGGGCGCGATATCGGGCCCAGGCTCCATCGTCAGCATGGTGAAGGCTTCGCCGACCTCCGGTGTGTCACGCCAGATTCCAGCAATGCAGAAGATCGGCTCGTCCTTCTTTGTGAAGAGCCACTTGTCTTTTCGCTTCTTCTTGGGATCTATCGAATCTGTGAACGCAGTTATGTGGACATGCAACACTTTTGGAACCGGCGCTGCAGTGAGGTCCGCCGTGCGGCCGTGCGGAGCCATTCAAAAGAGCGCAGCACGGCGGACCTTCGTTGTAAGCTGGACCAGATCTTGTGCATGCTCGTCCCGAGGACGAGCATCAAGAACGGCGGTGCGAATAGCGTCGACCTTCCCCGGTTGTATCCGCGACGTCAAAGCCGGTTGTTGATGAGCATCGAAACCACGAAGAATGCGCCAATGGAACTCGTCACGATGCCGATCGGCAGTTCCTGCGGCGGAAGCAGGGTTCGGGCGAAGAGGTCGCTGGCAAGAAGCAACACTGCTCCGAACACCGCACAGGCGACGACCCGGCGCAGATGCAACTGGCCTGCCACACGGCGGGCGAGGTGCGGAATCATCAGGCCAACGAAGCCGATGACGCCCGCCACCGCGACCAGAATGGCGGACGCGAATGCGGCTACCACGAAGG
>NZ_RZTF01000831.1:0-821 GCF_004023175.1 Mesorhizobium sp. M7A.F.Ca.MR.362.00.0.0 | reverse complement strand
GGTTTTGTTGCAACGGCTGAATAGGGGCGCAGAGAGGCCTGATGCGAGGTCAATCAGTCGGCGAGGATTTCGAACTGCTCGGCCAGGGACGGATTCGGATTGAAGGCGTACCTCGCCTGTCGCTTGCGCATCATGTGAATCATTTCGATGCCGGAAAGGATAGTAGTGGCGGTAGCCGTCGATTTGAATCCGAGCATCGGCCGGACTCGGCGCTTGATGCGCCGATGGTCCTGCTCGATCCGATTGTTCAAATACTGGCTCCGGCGGATGCGAATCGGCTTCAGCCGGCGCCGGGCGCGATCCTGCAAGCGACTTGTGGTGTCGCAGGAAACGATCGCCTCGTGGTTGGTCTGGCTCCCGTCGATGACGACGCGATCCGGTCGGCCATGACGCTCGAGCGCCTTTCTGAAGAAGCGCTTGGCCGCCGGCAGGTCGCGCTGCTCGCTGAACCAAAACTCGACTGTGTCACCGACACCGTCGATGGCGCGATAGAGATACATCCACTGGCCGCGGACCTTGATGTAGGTCTCGTCGACATGCCATTTGCCGGTCACGCTACGCTTGCGCCGGTTGAAGCGCTCGAGCAACAAGGGCGAGAAACGAACGGTCCAGCGGTGGATGGTCGTGTGATCGACCGTAATGCCGCGCTCGGCCATCATCTCCTCAAGATCACGCAGGCTCAGATTGTAGGCCAGGTACCAGCGCACGCAAAGCAGGATCACGGACTGGTCGAACTGACGGCCTTTGAACATTGCAATCCTCCGAAAATGATCGAAGGCTCCTTGCCACAGCGCTGGTAATCAAAAGGTTGCAACAGATCC
>NZ_RZTF01000082.1:2509-19677 GCF_004023175.1 Mesorhizobium sp. M7A.F.Ca.MR.362.00.0.0 | reverse complement strand
ATATCGGCGCATCCGACCGCGTCAACTATACGATCGTCGGCGACACAGTGAACGTCAGCCAGCGGCTGCAGGACCTCGGCAAGCAGCTCGAACCGGGCGCCACCGCCGCAATCGCCATTTCCGGCGAGACCGCGTCGCGGCTCGACGAAAGGTTCGAAAGGATCCCGGCGGGCAAGCACCGGCTGCGCGGCCGCGGCGAGGCGACGGAGGTCTTCCAGCTTGGCAAAGTCGCGACGTCAGCATCGCCCCCTATGGACGTTCAGCGCGCCCAAGCGGGCTGAGTAACATGCCACTTCCATGCCGCTGATCGGCGGCTTGAAGAAGCCGACGGCTTTGGGAATGACTGGAGCCGGGTCACCTAGCGCCGTAGCTGATTTCAATTGGAACGGCAGGAACGGTGCAAAGTCGCTGGTTCCGGGCAACGTCCGCTTACGAGCCGCCAAATCGGCCCAGCAAGGACCGGTTTGGGGGTCAAGACTGGTGGTTCTGGTGAACGTCGGCTTCCGGGAAGGAAATTCGGTCCAGGAAGGGCCGCTTCGGGTCAGGCTTCCCGTTCAACACCTCCGGTGGAAGGTCCGAGAAGTGTTGATATTTTCACCTTCCCAGAGGTCGCAGAGCAGCACAGCTGCCAAGCAGTCCGTTCGGGAAAGCCAATGCCGATCGCGGTGTTCGCTTTCCGTTCGTCTTAGCGCGTTCGAGGGAACAGTTCTTGTCCTGACCCCTTCAATGTGTGAGCCGATCGGGCGGCACGCGGGCTCGGCCCGCAGCCCAATCCCGCTCTCTTGAGATGGCTTCCTGGTCCAGCTCCGGATCTTCCACGATCAACCCCTGAAGGGGTCCGCTCACATGGGACGTTTGTTGTCAATGCTGCATGCTAACCTCCGGAGAATTTCAGAATCCAGGTCTGAGCCAATTCCATGACACGGCTCACAGCTGAGCCTATCAACCTCACATCCGGTCGCCGTTAAAATTCGGCTGCACCAATATCCCGCATACGGCGGCCAGGCTCAGGACGACGAGACCATTCTAGCAAAACGGCGGTTAGCCATGCGGACCCCCGGTTCGTCGACCTGGATCTGCCAGAACTGATCAGGTCCCGGTAGATTTCGAGAAGGATTAAGAACTTAGACTTTGTTTGTGATGACGCCTTCCATCAGCACACCTGATGTCACGTACTTCCAAAGTGCCACGAGCAATTTTCGCGCCAGCGCCACGATCGTTGATTTCTTCCGACGACCATGATTGGCTTGCGTACGCTCGCGAAACCACTTGGAGAGCGCGGAATTCGGCTGATGCCTCAACCAGAGCCAAGCCGTCTGTACAAGCGTGACCCGGAGTCGGGGATTGCCGGCCTTCGACACGCCTTGTTCCCGATCGATTGAACCGCTTTGCCACGGCGTAGGGGCAAGACCCGCGTAGGAGGCTATCTGGCGGCGATTATCGAAATGGCGATATAGTGCCTCCGTCCACAAAATCGTTGCGACCTCAGCGCCAATTCCCTTGATGCCCAGGAGCATTTCGACCTGAGGCTGGTTGGCTTTATTGACCTGAGGCCCAAGGAGCGCATTGCGTTCGGCTTCTACAGATTTGATCTGTTCGAGCAGCAGCTCCAGGCGATCCAGCTCTCGGCAGACCTGTCTTTTCAGGTGGACAGGTAGGTCGCGCCCGTCTCCAGTCTTCAACTCGTCGAGGCGCTTGCGGCGGTCTTTATGCAGCGGCTCGTAGCCCGATATTCCCTGTGAATACAGCAGTCCCTTGATCCGATTTACGTGTGTAACGCGCTCACCGGTCAGTGTCTTGCGCTCGCGGGAAACTCGCCGCTGATCCTCTTCCTCGGGTGATGGGACGTGCACCATTGCGCATACGCGAGGCTCTCCTCTTTTGTAGGCCATTAAGGTCCGCAGCAACGTTTCACCGTCAATACGGTCAGTTTTGGCTCGCCGGCGCCGGCGTGATGTTGAGATCGATGCCGGGTCAACGACATTGCTCTCGACGCCTTCCTTTTCCAGTACGCGATGTAGCCAGAAGCCGTCGAGACCGGCCTCCTGAATGGTGATGATCGGAAAGCTGTAGCCGGTTCTTTGGCGGCATTTCTCACGCAGCTGCGTGAATCGCGCGAACAGCCCGGCTGTATCGCCAGCCCCTACGGAATGCTTTGACATCTTCTCTCCGTTCGCCGGCGACAACGAGGTTACCAGCCAGGTTGATCGGCTGAGTTCCAACGAAACGAATATTGCGCCGAGATCAGTGCGGATGGCGGTCGGCCTTACGGGTTGGTCTATCATATGCATGGGTCGCCTTCAGAATGAGTGGGATGAATCAAGCAGCCTCATTCTGCAAAAACGCCGGCCGCCCTCCACCCATGGGATCTAGCAAGCTGCGGTCGCGCCGGCTTCGCCTCTGCGGTGATCGCGCCCGGAGCCCGACCCTTGAGGAGCCATCGAGCGGGAATTGGCCCGCTCCGAGGATGGAGCCCTCAGATGTCGCAAGATCTGTCCCTCGCCCAAAGCCACGCCTTCCAGCTCGCCCGCACCCTCATGGTCCCGGTCACGCTCTTCCGCTCCGGCGACGAATTCGGCGTCCTGCCGAGCGCCGAACTCGACGACGATGAGGTCGAGACCCTCGCCGAATACGATCCATTTGAACACGGGCCGGCTCATTGAGCCGGCTTCCCTCCTCCCGGAGGTGCGGCTTGCGAGCTTGCGGCGGCAAGGGAAGCTGCGCCGCGGCTGGCCCGCGGGCGACGGCGCGGTGCAAAAACACACATTGCCAGCCGCGCCCTTGCCGCCTTTGCTCTTCGCGGCATCCGGAAGGCGCCCCGCAAGATGCGGGAAAGAAAACCTGAAGGAAGGCGGGCGCCTGCGGCGCACGAAAGAGGGACATGGAACAGGACGAACTCGATGAACTTCGACAAAGGGTGGCCTGCGCGGCGGCGCTGGATCAGGCCGGTTACGCGATCGACCTGAAGGAGAGTACCCGACGTGCGGTCAAATACCGGCGGGGCGACCAGATCGTCATCGTGATCCATGACGGAAAAGGCTGGTTCGATCCGCTCTCTGACGCGAAGGGGGATGTGTTCTCGCTGATGACCCATCTGCATGGGGTCGGTTTCGGGGAGGCGAAGTTGCTGGTCGCCCGCCTGGTCGGCTACGCGCCGCGCGAGCCTGTGTGGAAGAGGCAGGCCCGGCATCGCAAGCCCGATCTCGGCGTCGCCGAACGCTGGAGCGGCCGCCGCAAGCCCTGGCCGGGATCGATGACATGGCGCTACCTGCGCGACGATCGCCATCTTCCGGAAGCCGTGATCAGCGCCGCCATCCGTCATGATCTGCTGCGGGAGGGCCCTAGCCGCAGCATGTGGGCGGCTCACAGGGACGGGGAGGGGGGCGTGACCGGCTGGGAGGAGCGCGGTCCGGAATGGCGCGGCTTTTCGACCGGCGGCGCGAAGGTGCTGTTCCGGTTTGGCTTCTGCGATGCGCTCCGTCTCTGCGTCACCGAGGCCGCCATCGACGCCATGAGTCTCGCCGCGCTCGAGAGCACTCGGCGCGATAGCCTCTATGTCAGTACCGGGGGCGGCTGGGCTCCTGTCACCGATGCGGCTATCCGGCTGCTGGCGGCGCGGGAGGGCCTATTGCTGGTCGCCGCCACGGACAACAACGCGCAGGGCAACACCTACGCGGTTCGCCTCGAAGCGGTCGCCCGCGAGGCTAGCTGCGGCTTCGAACGTCTCCGCCCGCACGAGGAGGACTGGAACTCCGAGCTCAAGGCAAGGGTGAAGAACCGGGGAAAGCGAGAAAAGAGGAAATAAGAAGCCTGGCTGCCGCATGCCCGCCGGCCGCGTCAAGGGTAAAGCTGCGCCCGCTTCGCGGCCCTTGACCCGGCCGGACGGAGAGGCGGCCGCGGAGGAGGGGTCAGGAAGGGCGGAAGAGGATGGCGACATCGAGTGGATGAGCCGCGCTCCAGCCCGACGAGGCTGAAAGGAGCCCACCCATGACCCTCTTGTCCGTCCGCAAGGTTTATCATGGCATCGCCGATCGCCGGCAGATGTTCCGCATGTTCGACCGCCACGCTCAGCGTCCTGATCGGTTCCAGGACGATGCCAGTGCTTTGTACCGCGGCGAATGGTTCGAGATCTCACGGGCTGAGCACGACTACATGTTCGAGGTCCTGCCGCCGCTCTGGATGCGAGGCGAGATGTTCGCGTTGCGTGAGTTTCTCACCGACCGCATCACCAGCATCTTCTACGTCCTGAACATCGATGGCCGCATGCGGTATTTCCACGGCTATTGCGACCTGCTCGACAAGGGCTCGCCCGAGCAGATGCGCGATGCGATCGTCGAACGCGAAACCCGTCCCGTTCGGGCGATGACCCGCGAGGAGCGCCTGGAGCACATCTGGTCGAGCACCCACGACGACTATCGCGGCTACGCCGGGGAGCGCTGGCCGGAACGCGACCGCGGCAAGCGCACGGTGATTTTCTATGGCGGCCGCCAGGGCACCACGCTGAAGCTGCTGGAAGAGCTCACCGATGATGAGATCGCGGCGAAGCTGCCCGTGCATCTGCGCTATCTCCCAGACGCGATCGCGGCGTGACGGAGGCGTGAGATGATGTTGACGTTTCCCATCGCCGCCGTCCGCGAGGTCATCGCTCGCGGGATTGCCGACGCAAAAGCCAATGGCGGGTTTCGCGATCCCCACCTCGGACTACCCGCCGCCGACAACCGGAAGCCCGGTCTCTGGCTCGTCGGAGACCACGGCGTCTACCTATGCTCCAACGGCGAGCTCCCCAAGGGGGCGAAGCCGCTCGTCGCTTACGCCGAGGAATGCGATCCGCGCAAGAACGACGACTGGTTCGAGGTCAAACGCCGGACGTTCGGCGGCGACGACGGCGTGGATTTCCTCGACGCCGAAGGCCTTGAGGCCCTGATCGCAGCCAGTCCCGGCTGCACGCATCTGCGCATCGCGTTCCTGCAGGACTCGATGCAGCTCTTCGTGATCGAGCGAGATTAGCGATCCGTCGGTGGGCGCCGTCCGGCGGCCGTCCAACATCCCAAACCCCACATCCCGCGCACGTCCGGCCGGCTGGAGCCTTCCAGCGGAACGGCGACGTGCGCCCTCATTCAGGAGATCCAGACATGTCGCATGACGATCCTTTCACCATCGATCTTTTCGGCAACACCGCGCTTTCCTCCGGCCTCGGCCTCGGCGTGACGGCCTTTGGCGACGCTGTCGAGCCCGACGGTGACGACGATCCCGATCCGTCGTCGCCGGCGCCCGCGCTGCCGAGCGCGGCAATCGTGCGGCGACCATCGACCGCCTGCCGGGCGCGCGGGTCGAACTTCCATCTCGCTGGTAGCCGTGGCCTGGCGCGGGGCTGGAAGGAGCGGGCGCGCGGCAACATCGCGGCGATCCGGCTCGCCGCCGAGATCGAAGCGGACGAGCGCCCGGCCACGCTCGGGGAGCAGGAGAGGCTGATCCGCTTCACCGGCTTCGGCGCGTCCGACCTTGCCAATGGCGTCTTCCGCCGCCCCGGCGAGGTCGACTTCCGCAAAGGCTGGGACGAGATCGGCTCTTCTCTGGAGGATACCGTCGGCGAGATCGACTACGCCTCGCTCACCCGCTGCACCCAGTATGCCCACTTCACGCCGGAGTTCATCGTCCGCGCGATGTGGTCAGGCCTGCAGCGGCTCGGCTGGCGCGGCGGCCGTGTGCTCGAGCCCGGCATCGGCACGGGCCTGTTTCCGGCGCTGATGCCCGAAGCGCTACGCGTTGTGTCACACGTCACCGGGATCGAACTCGATCCGGTCACGGCACGCATCGCAAGGCTGTTGCAGCCGCGCGCGCGTATCGTCACTGGCGATTTCGCCCGCACGGAGCTGCCGGCGAGCTTCGATCTTGCCATCGGTAATCCGCCATTTTCCGATCGCACCATTCGCTCCGACTGGGCCTATCGCTCGCTCGGCCTGCGCCTGCGCGATTATTTCATCGCCCGGTCCGTCGACCTGTTGAAGCCGGGCGCTTTCGCCGCCTTCGTCACCAGCTCCGGCACTTTGGACAAGGCGGATTCCTCTGCGCGTGAGCATATCGCCAAAACGGCGGACCTGATCGCCGCCATCCGCCTGCCCGAAGGCAGCTTCCGGGCCGACGCCGGCACGGACGTCGTGGTCGACGTGCTGTTTTTCCGCAAGCGCAAGGTCACCGAGTCCGAAAGTGATTTGTCCTGGCTCGACATCGAGGAACTCCGCCAGGCGACGGAGGGTGAAGGCGCGATCCGCGTCAACCGCTGGTTCGCGCGCCACCCGGATTTCGTGCTCGGCACGCATGCCACTATCTCGGGGCCTTACGGCGAGGCCTATTCCTGCCTGCCTCATCCCGGTGTCCATCTGGAGCGGGCGCTCACGGCTGCGATCTCCCTCCTTCCGCAAGCCATTTATGACGGCGAGCCGGACGAGATTGATCATGACGCCGATGACAGTGCCGATGTCGTGGATGCCCTGCCGGAAGGCGCCGGAGTGCGCGAGGGCAGTTTCTTCGTCGCGAAAAATACCGCCCTTGCGCAGATGATCGATGGCGCTGCAGTGAGCATCACCATCCGCAAGGGCCGCACCGCCGAAGGCATCCCCGAAAAGCACGCGCGTATCATCCGCAAATTCATCCCCATCCGTGATGCCGTGCGTGAAGTCCTGAAGGCACAGGAGCTCAACCGGCCGTGGAAGCCGGCCCAAGTCAAGCTGCGCATCGCCTGGTCGAATTTTGTGCGCGACTTCGGGCCCATCAACTTCACTACCATGTCGGTGAGTGGGGATGCCGAAATCGGCGAAGTGCGCGAAACACATCGCCGCCCCAACCTGCAACCCTGCCTCGATGATCCCGATTGCTGGCTGGTCGCTTCTATCGAAGACTACGATATCGAAACCAATACCGCCCGGCCGGGTCCGATTTTCACCGAGCGCGTCATCGCGCCGCCCGCAGCACCCATCATCACATCGGCCTCCGATGCGCTTGCCGTCGTGCTCAACGAACGCGGCCATATTGACATCGATCACATCGCCGAATTGCTGCATGAGGATGTCGATGACGTCATTGGCGAGCTGGGTGACGCCATCTACCGCGATCCGGAGACCGGTTCGTGGCAAACGGCCGACGCCTATCTCTCCGGTCAGGTCCGCGACAAGTTGAAGGTCGCGGAAGCCGCAGCCGCCCTCGATTTCGCCTATGAGCGCAACGTCACGGCGCTGCAGGGCGTGCAGCCGGCCGATCTTCGTCCCTCGGATATCACCGCGCGTCTCGGCGCGCCATGGATACCCGCCGCCGATGTTGCCGCCTTCGTCAAGCAGACGATGGGTGCCGAGATCAGGATCCACCACATGCCGGAGCTGGCGTCGTGGACCGTCGAGGCACGCCAGTTGGCATGGATGGCGGCCGGCACGTCCGAATGGGGCACCGATCGCCGTCATGCCGGCGAGCTCATAGCCGACGCGCTGAACAGCAGGGTGCCGCAGATCTTCGACACGGTGAAGGAGGGCCATGCTGAAAAGCGCGTGCTCAATGTTGTAGATACGGAAGCCGCCAAGGAAAAGCTGCAGAAGATCAAGACCGCTTTCCAGACCTGGATCTGGTCCGATCCCGACCAGACCGACCGGCTGGCGCGGGTCTATAATGACCGCTTCAACAACATCGCCCCCCGAAGATTCAACGGGGATCACCTGCAACTTCCAGGCGCCTCCGGCGCCTTTTCTCTTTATGGGCACCAAAAGCGCGGCATCTGGCGCATCGTCTCGGCCGGCTCGACTTACCTTGCCCATGCCGTCGGCGCCGGCAAGACCATGACGATTGCCGCGGCCGTCATGGAGCAGCGCCGGCTTGGCCTGATCGCCAAGGCCATGCTGGTCGTTCCCGGCCATTGCCTTGCACAGGCGGCTCGCGAATTTCTGGCGCTTTATCCGACCGCACGAATCCTCGTGGCCGATGAGACGAATTTTTCCAAGGACAAGCGGCATCGCTTCCTGTCACGGGCGGCGACCGCCGCCTGGGACGCGATCATCATCACGCACAGCGCCTTCCGCTTCATCGGCGTGCCGTCGGCCTTCGAGCAACAGATGATCCAGGACGAGCTCGAGCTCTACGAGATGCTGCTGACCAAGGTCGAGAGCGACGACCGCGTCTCGCGCAAGCGCCTCGAGCGGCTGAAGGAGGGGCTCAGGGAACGGCTGGAAGCCCTGGCGACCCGTAAGGACGACCTGCTGACCATCTCCGAGATCGGCGTCGACCAGATCATCGTCGATGAAGCCCAGGAGTTCAGGAAACTCAGCTTCGCCACCAACATGTCCACGCTCAAGGGCGTCGATCCGAACGGCTCCCAGCGGGCCTGGGACCTTTATGTGAAGTCCCGGTTCGTGGACCGGAAGAATCCGGGCCGGGCGCTCGTGCTGGCTTCCGGCACGCCCATCACCAATACGCTTGGCGAGATGTTCTCGGTGCAGCGCTATCTCGGTTACGAGGCGCTGCTTCAGCGCGGCCTGCACGAGTTCGACGCCTGGGCTTCGACCTTCGGCGACGTCACGACCGAACTCGAATTGCAGCCATCCGGAAAATACAAGCCGGTGACGCGCTTCGCCACCTTCGTCAACGTGCCGGAGCTGATCGCAATGTTCCGCTCCTTCGCGGATGTGGTGCTGCCGGAAGATCTTCGCGAATATGTGAAAGTGCCGGCGCTTTCGACCGGCGCACGTCAGATCATCACCGCTAAGCCGTCTGCGGCCTTCAAGCGCTACCAGATGGTGCTCGACGCCCGCATCAAGGCCATCGAGGAACGCGAACGTCCGGCAGAGGCTGGTGACGACATCCTGCTCTCGGTCATCACCGATGGCCGGCACGCCGCGATCGACCTGCGCCTGGTCGATCCCGACAATGACAATGAGCCGGATAACAAGCTCAACGACCTGATCGGCAATGCCTACCGTATCTGGCAGGAAACAGCGCAAAGCAGCTATGTCCGCGCCGACGGCAAGCCGTTCGAGCTTCCGGGCGCAGCGCAGATGATCTTCTCCGATCTCGGCACGATCAGTGTCGAGAAAAGCCGCGGCTTCTCAGCCTATCGTTGGATCAGGGATGAACTGGTCCGCAGGGGCGTTCCGGCATCGGAAATTGCCGTCATGCAGGAGTTCAAGAAGGCGGAAGCCAAGCAGCGCCTGTTCGGTGATGTGCGGGCCGGCAAGGTCCGGTTCCTGATCGGCTCCTCCGACACGATGGGCACCGGCGTCAACGCGCAGCTCCGCCTCAAGGCGCTGCATCATCTCGACGTGCCGTGGCTTCCTTCCCAGATCGAGCAGCGCGAAGGCCGTATACTGCGGCAGGGCAACCAGCACGATGTCATCGATATCTTCGCCTACGCCACCGAAGGATCGATGGACGCCCAGATGTGGCAGAACAACGAGCGCAAGGCCCGGTTCATCGCGGCCGCACTTTCCGGAGACACGTCCATCCGGCGGTTGGAGGATATGGGTGAGGGGCAGGCCAACCAGTTCGCGATGGCCAAGGCGATCGCCTCGGGCGATCCGCGTCTGATGCAGAAGGCGGGTCTGGAGGCAGACATTGCCCGTCTGGAGCGCCTTCGCGCGGCCCACATTGATGATGAGCACGCCGTTCGACGGCAGATCCGCGATGCCGAGCGCGATATCGAATACTCGACCCGGCGCCTCGGCGAGGTCGGGAAGGATATCGAGCGCCTCGTGCCGACGACCGGCGATCGGTTCAGCATGGTGGTCGGGGGCGACGCGTTCACCGAGCGCAAACTCGCCGGTCGTGCGCTGATGAAGGAAATCCTGACTCTCGTGCAGCTTCAGCAGCAAGGCGAAACCACTGTCGCCTCCATCGGCGGGTTCGATTTCGACTATTCCGGCGAGCGGTTCGGCAAAGACGGCTACCGCTATGCCACCATGCTGATGCGCACCGGTGCCGATTATGGGATCGAGATCCCGGTGACCACCGGGCCGCTTGGCGCCATCGCCAGGCTAGAGCATGCCTTGGCCGGCTTCGAGGGCGAGCAGGAACGATATCGCCAGCGTCTTGAGGATGCCGAGCGCAGGCTCACCTCCTATCGCTCGCGTGAGGGCGGCGAGTTCGGATTCTCTGGCGAATTGGCTGAGAAGCGCCGGCAGCTTGCGGAAATCGAAACCGATCTTGGGTCTTCGATTGATGGTCAGGATCAGCGTGCAGCCGCATAGCAGGCTCGACACAGCTGCCGGTCATTGTGTCAGGCATTGACCGGCGGCAAAGGTTCAAGGGGCTCGGGTGCAGGCGATACAGGAGGCGCGCCGATATCCGATCACCACAGTGCGCAAGCCGCGATACAAATCGTGGCGGCGCCCGTCTCGGATCGCCCTTTCAAGCAGGGCCATTCGTGCCAACCGGCCACCTAGGAGGATAAAGAGCTCACGCATCCCGGCCGCAATCAATGACAAAAGACCATTTGGTTTCACAGTTTTATTAGCTGCTTACCAAAGTTCTCCCCATTCAACATGCGCACAAAGGCATAAGGTACCGCCTCGATCCCTTCAGCGACGTCTTCTTTTGTCTCAAGAAGTCCCTGTTTATACCAGGATAGCAGGTCGGCCTTTGCCGTCTCAAATTCGTGTTCATGGTCATCAAGCAAGAAACCTTCGATCCGAGCCCGAGTGATCAGAGTTTTCCTGAGGTGTCTCAAGCCGATATCTGGTTGATCGAATCGATCAGCCAAAGCAATCGTCCCGACGATCACAACTCGACCGAACGTATTAAGATTTAACATCGCCGCATCGTGGATCGGTCCCGCAGTGTTATCGATAAATACGTCCACTCTGTTTGGGCACGCAGCGGCGACATCGGCCACCAGGTCAGTCGATGTTCGGTGGTTGATGCCTTGGCGATACCCAAGCTTTTTGCACCATTCGAGTTTTGCGTCCGTGCCCACAATAGCAACCGGGTCAAGTCCCTTTATCCGCGCGATTTGCCCCGCAATCTGCCCCACGGCACCCGAGGCCGCCGAGATCAAGACTGTCTCGCCTTGTTTCGGCTTGCCGGTCTTGAGAAGCGAAAAATATGCCGTCAGACCCGGCATACCCAGGTAGCTGAGCGAGGCTTGCACGGGGGCGTCGGTGGCGGTCACAACCTTGGCTGAGGACGCAGGAATGCTCGTGAAAGGCTGCCATCCAAAATAGTCACTCATGACAATGTCACCAGGCTTGAAATCAGGAGATCCGGATGAGATCACTTCCCCGATTCCGCCTCCCGACATCAGATCCCCCAATCCAAAGCCAGCGGCGTAATTTTTCGCCGGACTGATCCTGCCGCGCATGTACGGATCCACCGAGAGCCACAAGGTCTTGAGGAGCAGTTCTCCCTCTGCGGGTTCCGGAATCGGGCGATCTTCCCGCATCCAGTTGCCGACCGTCGGCATTCCCGACGGATAACTCCGCAGTACCCAACTAGGATTCTTGGCCATGGCGGTCTCTCCTTACGAGCACAGGTGCTCCGATATCTGGGTCGGGTTCTGTCCCTCAAACCATGACGCACTTGCTTCTTGAATGCATCAGTTTGCATGCCGTGATAATAGGCATTTCGGAGAAACATTGTTTTAGATTTTGAAAGAGTGTCTGGGTGGATATGGTGACGGCGATGCGCATCGCAATCGAGGTTGCGCGCCATGGGAGTTTTACCGCAGCGAGCCGGGAGTTGAGACTTTCCGCGCCTTCAGTCAGTCGAATCATGGCTGAGCTGGAGGCCGATTTGGGGGTGCGTCTCTTCAACCGGACCACCCGTCAACTCAACTTATCTGATGCAGGAATGGAGTTCGTGCAAAAAAGCTCTGGCATACTCGAGGAGCTCGATACTATGCGGAGCGTGGTTCGCGAGCGCCACGAAACTCCGCGCGGGCAGTTGCGCGTGTCGTGCGTCATGGCTTTCGGCAACGAATGCCTGGCACCCGCCTTGCCTGAGTTCTTGCGAAGGTTTCCCCAGCTAGACATCTCACTCGATCTCGGCAACCGCTTGGTTGATCTTATCGAGGAGCATTACGATGTTGCAATTCGAGTCGGTCCATTAAGAGATTCATCTATGATCGCGCAGAAGATATATACTCAAAGAATAGTATTTGTTGCCTCTCCCGAAGTTTGTCGAAGGTTTGGGATGCCCAAATCATTCGACGAAATCAGAAGCTATCCATCGGTCACGCAAGTCAGCGGAGAATGGGGGCGAACACACCAGTTTAGGTTTTTAGGCGAAATCATCGACTTCGAAGTTCCGCAACACTTTAGAATGAACTCCGCACGTGCGGTCAAAAACGCTTGCCTGACCGGATATGGCTATTCATTGCTCCCGGATTTTATGGTCGCAGACGACCTTGCAGAAAACCGTCTGGTGCAGCTGCTGCCACACTACGAACCCGTGGAGCAATCAATTTACGCCTTTTATGCGCAACGGCGCCATACACCGCAGAAGATACGAGTGTTCATCGACTACTTGGCTGAAGTTTTCGGTAGTTGAACACTAGAATGCTGCCAGGATCATTCTTGTCCCAACTGTTGTGCAGGCCCCCTCGAGTTCGGCCGAGCCTCCCAAGCGACGACACCAGCGCACCTCGAAAAACCAGCCCCAGCCAGGCGCCATGCGATGGGGTGACAATCGCACGTGCCTTCGAAGCCGTAGATCACCGGTCGTACGCCAGGAGAACCTCGATCAGGTGGTCATGATCGGAACGATTGTGGCCATCGGGCTTAGATTAGAACTTCATGGCGCAGCTTGCCGGCTGCAGGATTGTGATCCCGATTAAACTGGACGTGCTCTAGATCCACGTCGCAGGGAGGTGGAAAGGAAAAACGGAGGAAGGATAAAGCCCTCTCGCAGATCGGGCGGGCCGCTGACGCTGGCGCTCAACCGCGCCGCTCGCGATCCCGGCCGATCGCTCTGCGCAGGGCTCAAGAGCCCCGCTTGATCTGGCCGGCAGGGATGCTCGGCCGCAGTTGCACCTGCCCGTCCGCTCAGCGGGCCGGGGGATGTCTTCGGGAAGAAGACGAGGAAGGACCCGCGAACGGCGGTGTCCGCAAACCCCTTGAAGGAGCATCTCCATGGAACTGAAGTTTGTCGATCCGCGTGCGCTGAAGGATAACCCGGACAAGGCGCGACGCTCGAAGTCCAGCCCGCAGGCCGACGCGCTGCTGCTGGCTACCATTCGCGCTGTCGGCATCGTGCAGCCACCTGTCGTGGCGCCGGAAGCGGATGGCGGCAACGGCTATGTCATTGATGCCGGACATCGTCGTGTGAAGCAGGCGATTGCCGCGGGTCTGGAAGAGATCGCCGTGCTGGTGATCGAGCACGCCGAGGATGGTGGTGCAATGCGGTCGCTGGCCGAGACGCTGGCGCATGAGCAACTCGATCCCGTCGACCAATGGCGCGCGATTGAGCGGCTGGTTGCGCTCGGCTGGACCGAGGAAGCCGTCGCCCTCGCTTTAGCGCTTCCCGTCCGCCAGATCAGGAAGCTGCGCCTGCTCGCCAACGTTCTGCCGGCCATGTTGGACCAGATGGCCAAGGGCGACATGCCCAACGAGCAGCAGTTGCGCACCATCGCGTCGGCTTCGCTTGATGAGCAGAAGGAGGTCTGGAAGAAGCACAAGCCGTCCAAGGCCGATCCCCAGGTGTCATGGTGGAGCGTGGCGCAGGGCCTGACGAAGCGCCGCATGTACGCGCGCGACGCCAGCTTCGGTGACGATCTCGCTCACGCCTACGGCATAGCCTGGGTCGAGGACCTGTTCGCGCCGGCCGACGAGGACAGCCGCTATACGGTCGATGTCGAGGCTTTCCTTGGCGCGCAGCAGGAGTGGATGGCAAACACTCTGCCCAAGCGCGTCGTGATCGTGGAAGCCGGTCAGTGGGGCGAGCCGAAGCTGCCGCCCAAGGCCGAGCGGGTCTACGGCAAGCCGTCGAAGTCCGATCACACCGCCCTGTATCTCGACCGCGACGGCAAGGTGCAGTCGGTCGCGTACCGCATGCCGGCGGCCAAAAACCCCAAGGGCAGGAATGGCGCGGATGTTGAGGCCGATGGCGATGATATCGTCGTTGCGGCAAAGCCGCGTCCGGACGTGACGCGCAAAGGCATAGAGATGATCGGCGACCTGCGTACCGACGCGCTGCACGAGGCGCTGTCGCGCGCACCGATCGAGGACGACACGCTGATGGCGCTGCTCGTCCTCGCCTTCGCCGGCCAGAATGTCACAGTGGCATCTGGTGCCCGCGACATCTCCTGTTACGGGGCCGCAGGCCTCGGCGAACATGCCGCGCGCCTGTTCGACCAGGAGGGCAGGCTCGCGTTCGAGATGGACACGCTGCGCATTGCCGTGCGGTCCTTGCTGATCGACGTTCTGTCCTGCAGGGAGAATCGCTCGGACAGCGGCGTTGTCGCCCGTGTCGCCGGCGACATCATCGCCGCGGACAACTTCTTAGCCAACATGGGGACTGAGGACTTCCTGTCATGCCTGTCGCGGCAGGCATTGGAAGCGGCCTGCGCCGATACATCCGTCCTGCCCCGTCAGAAGGTCAAGGACACCCGTGCGGCGCTGGTCGAGCATTTCAAGGAAGGCTGCTTCGTCCACCCGTCGGCGCTGTTTGCACCCACTCCGGAAAAGCTGACCTCCTGGCTGAAGATGAACGAGGCCAGGGAACAGCCTGAGGACGACGGCACGCCGGCGCACCAGGACGAGCTCGACGGCGATGCGATCATCGAGCCAGCGCACGAGTATGCCGGCGACGATGACGCTGAAGGCTTCCGCGAGGCCGCCGAATAGCAGCGCGCGCTTTCTTCCTTCCGATTGCATTACCGCCGCCGGTGACCTCGCCGGCGGCGGTTTCGTTTTCGCCCTAAACACCGGAGACCCATCATGTCGGCTCAAACCATCTATGACCTCGTTCCACTCGGTTCGATCGTAACTTATCGCGATGGAACACCACGCCCGCCCGAGCGGCATCGCAAGAAGCTCGCCGCCTGGGAGAACCGCAACAGTGGCGGCCGGCTGATCCGCAAGCAGGCCGAAACCCGCGTCGGCAACACCACGCTGCCGGCATCCATTACCCTGCACAAGGGCGATTATGGCAGCCAGGGCACCGTCGTCCTGCGTGTTCACCAGAGTTTTTCGGTGAACAGCGATCTCAACTTTGCGGTCAAGGAGCGGCCCGCTATCGGCTCGGTCCTGGTGCTCGACCGCGACGGCGAAGACGCCGAACTGGTCTATCTCGCCAGCCATCGTGCTGATGCCGAGGAATGGCTGACGCAGCACGGCTATCCGCGAGCTGTTCTGCAAGAGGTGACGGCCGACGCCGTGGCCGCGGATACCGTCGAGGGGAGGGTGGCGGCATGAGCGCGGCCACTCCCCGAATACGAGACGACGAGGCCCCCGGTAATGCGGGGGTTTGTTTTGGCCGCAGCGCCAACGGTTATCCCGTTGCGCTTGTCGGTGAAACGGCGTTCGCCATGGTTCCGGCCCGGAACGGGCGGTACTATTTTGTCACGGGGTGGCGTATCCGCCGGCCCATGGCCGAATGGACGCGCAGCGATTTCTACGGCCATGCCGGCGAGCTTGCCGACGAGGCGGCGTTTCGCGCGCATGTCGAGGAGAACGCTCTCCACCAGCAGCATCGCGTAGCGCTTGGCCGTCGCGAAATCGATTCCCGCGCCCACACGCCATGGGGAACGTCGCAGGGAGCGACCGTCTATGCCGAGGGCGTCGTGGCTCACTCAACTGCAGGCCATGGCGGGTTCCATCTTTCGGCGGAACGAAATCGCAAAGTCCATGACATGCTCCGTGCCGATGGCGGCTGGTATGAAGAGGACTGCCATTGGGCGGCCGTCGCCCAAGCCTTCCCGCAGCTCCTCACGGACTTCGAGAAGGCTTGTGCGAAAAAGACGATCCGCGACTGGTATCCGGAGGCCTGGGAGGCGATCCACGGGAGGGTGCTCGAACCCGGCCAATCCGCGAAAAAGGACGAGCGGGATTCTTCGAGATGCTTACCGATAACTGGGTCGTGGTGTCGGCGATACCGAGCACCAGGCCGGTTTCACCGAGGTTATCGCGACGCCCGGCGGCAGGCGTGGACCGGGCACGGAGGAACGTCGCTTTCTCGTTCCGACCGACCAATACCATGTCGGCCGCTTTGGATTCGTCATCGATGTTGCGCGCCATCGTGTCTATGGCGGGCCATCGAGCTTCATGGATTGGCAGGGGAGGGACACATAATGTCTGTCCGCGATCGCCGCGCGCAGCTCTTTCGCATGGAGGAGGCACGGCGCCAGACACAGCGCCAGCTTGATATGATCGACCGGCAGATCATAAGGCGGATGACGGCGATTATTCCGCAGCTCAAGCCCCAGCGTACCGGCCACCGACGCCTAAAGCCTGCCGATGCCAGGACCTTTCTGGAACGATATCGATCGAACCTTGCCGCGATCACACAGGAAAGGCAGCACGAGATCGATGCCTATCTCGCAAACTGGCAAGGCAGGACGCTGCGATCGCAGCACTGTGACAGAATCCCGCCGGACCTGAGGCGCGCCTGATACTGCGGCCTGGTCAGCGCTTGCGTACGAACTCGGTTCGCAACACCAGCCCCTTGATCGCGTCATTCCGGCAGTCGATTTCGTCAGGATTTGTCGGTCAGCCGGATCGACTTTGATCACCGTGCCCTGCTTCAGGCTCTGCCCAGCGCCTTTGACCTTGAGGTCCTTGACGAGGGCGACGGAGTCGCCGTCGGCCAGCACCTTGCCGGCGGCATCGCGCACTTCGATGCTTTCGGCAGTAGCTGCATGGCAGCCATCTCCGACGCTGGTCGCAATTCCCCTGTCGCGTCGTCATAGACGTAGTCGTCGTTCTGATCTGTCATTGCGGCGGCATTAAATACAGTGCGTTGTCAGTTCGACGTGGGAGCAGGCCGAAGATCTGATCCGCAGCAGCGGACCGGCGCACTCCGATACCGGCAGGAGCCGAAGTTCAACGCCGTCCCTCGCGCAGCCTGGCGGGAGGCGGATCGTGTGGCGGCGGGAATCAAACAGTTGATTTCCTCCCGCATGCCAATGTCCGAATTCATCCCTGGCCGGTCTTTCCGGCGGGTTTGCCGCGGTCTGAACCGGCGGCTGGCCCCTTCAAGGC
>NZ_RZTF01000082.1:0-2499 GCF_004023175.1 Mesorhizobium sp. M7A.F.Ca.MR.362.00.0.0 | reverse complement strand
GGACCCCGCCGATCTCGGCAAGGCAGGCCCGCGGCCTGCGCAGGGACCAGTGAAGGACTGGCCCCCCGCTTTTCCGCAAGCCGACCTCGCTCGCCTGGCAGGTCCCGGACCCTGAAGCGTCCAGCTTCCGCCGGTTCCTTTCGACCGCACCCGCAGGGAAGACCGGCAAGGGCCGGATCACCTGAAGGGCATCGCTAGAAAGGAAAGCTCAATGTCCAGTTCGACCCGCTCCACCAGGACCAAGGCCCGCGTCGTCCAGCTCCGCAAGGGCACGACACTCGAAATGGTTCGGCTCTGCTGCCCGGACGGCCATCAGGCCACGCTCATCTCCGAAAGCTTCGGCCTTCCCGTCCTCGACAGCGATGGCATCCGTGAATTCCACGAGCGCAGCCTGATCGATGGCGCCGACACACTTTCCGAGGGACTTTCCGACAAGGCGATGCAGATCCACCTGCAGAGGATCGTCGGCTCCTATGTCGGCTCCGCCTATGGAGCAGGCCAGTTCTACTCGAAGGCCGTCACCGAGGCCAAGGACGCCACAGCCAGGCTCGCCAACGACACCCGCGACGAGGACCTCGACGGTCCTGTCGGTTTCGACAGCAATGCACAGCGCAAGCGCGAGTTCGCCGCCGACATGGGCCTCCAAGCCCACGCGTTGCGCATGGCGGCCGAGGGCGCCGTCGCCGCCTACGAGCACATCGTTGGTGAAAGCTGGAAGCCTTACGAACGCCAGGTTGAGAACCCTGGCCAGACAGTCAACCGGCAGGCGGCCGACCTTCAGATGGCGGCGCTCGGCTAACTGCCACCGGGCGGAGCTTCGGCTTCGCCCGATCTTCCTCGGTCGGCATAGTGTTCGATAGGGTAAACCGGCCTCAGCAACCGTGCGAGCGCCAATCCTGGAAGCCGCAGCTTCTCCGACACTTGCGGGCTATCTTCCTTGCCTTCTGCCCCGACAGGCTGCGCTATCGGCAGAGCGCTACACAGGAAGGGAGCGATACCCAAATCTTGAGTTCTTCGCGCGTCGGTTCTTCCTGCACAGGGAAGATGTCCTAATTCTTCCGGCTCCGGGTGAGGCGCGCACGGGGCGGATTCACTGGGCTGAGCTGTGAGGGAAGGTGCTCGCGCGCCGCAGTGACGCCCAAGATTGCACGGCAAGGTTGCAAACTGGGTGATCTGTGATAAGGAAATGTGAAGTCAGAAGCGGCCTATTGAAATGAAGCGGATGCAAGAAAAGGACATTCCCGCATTCGTGCAGGACGTGTTCGCAACGGGCTGCGATATCTGCGCCATCGGTCCGAGTTGTTACTCCCTGGGCGATACCGATGTTCCGCGCGACAAGCGTAGGGGACAAGAAGCTCGGCGAAATCGATGCCCGCTACGGCAGCCGCGATCACCTGCGTTACCAGATTGCGGCGCACCTGGCGTCGATCGGCCGCTACATCGACGCGCCCTCAAAGGAGGAGGAGTCCTGGATCGATAATGAAACACCCGAGTTGGCCGAGGTCACACCTTACGACGTGGCGCACTTTCAGACTTACGCCGTCCTGCTGATGTCGGAGGCGATGGGCCTCGACTGGCGCAAGGTGGCACGAGCCATCTTGAACATTGACGCAGAGCGCCAGCCGGAACGGGCACGTCGGGCTTGGACATCCCACCTGGCGCGGGCGCGGTGGCTAGCGACGAGCGGCTACGGGCAGCGTCAGAGCGATCGGTTGCAATAGCCGCCGCCGTACGGGAAGCTCGCATGACCAAGCCAGCCGTTGCCAAAGGCGAACATGGAACTTTTTGAGCGGCGGCGTGTCGAAGCTGCAACCTTTTTTTCGTTCATACGCTGATCGAGTACTAGATCGACACGTTCAGGACCGCTTGGCAACATCAGGATGTAAGGTTCGTTACGCTGCTCAACGCCGTCCTTGTGATGGCGTTGAGCAGAAGGCGAGCTCCAGACCTTAGGCGTTAGCCTAGCGTTTCGCGGCTGGCTTCTTGATTGGAGTTGACTTCTCTTCCCATGCCAAGTTGCCGCCGATTAACTCGGCGCAGCCGTCCTTTGCCAAACGTCATGACCGACAGTTCTTGCCCGTTCGGAAGGTTGGTCGTCCGATTGATCGTTTCCGTTCCTCAGAAGTCGCGAGGAGATTGGGAGGGCAACGGTATTCATCTAGAAGCTAGGATGCGCTTTGCCCCTGCCGGACGAATCCCCATTTTTTCAGGCGTCCACAATCATTGCATATATGGGGGCTACGGAGGGTCCGAATTGGGAAACAAAACAAATCGGGCGAGGCTTGATCATGACGACCCCCGGCCGAGGGAAATCGCCCGCGCAGCTTTTCCGGCATCTATCGGCAAAGTGGCCTGCGGCGTTCGATCCGAAAGCGCCCAAGCCGCTTAGGATCGGCATCCATCATGACATTCGCGTGCTGGACGGCGAACTGTCAGATGATGAATTGAGGAGAGCCCTGCGCGCCTATACCAGCATGCCCAGGTACTTGGCGAGACTGA
>NZ_RZTF01000830.1:0-826 GCF_004023175.1 Mesorhizobium sp. M7A.F.Ca.MR.362.00.0.0 | reverse complement strand
CTTCCGTCACGAAGCCTGTTTTTACCCGCCCTCCCTTGATCCGCTCCTGTTTTATCGAGAGGTCCTGTTCCCGGCCAAGGCAACGATCGACCTCGCCTACTATCCGCGGCGCACGATTGCATCGGACCTCGTCTGGATAATGCGGGGCTTCAGGGCGGTTTTCGGTGTGTCCCTGCCTCCCGCGGCAAGTGGGTAGAGTTGGCAAGCGAGGAGTTTGGCATGAATGGATTGTTGTTCGTTCGCCAGTTTGACGGCTCACACGATCGAAGGAGTGCACGGTCGTGAGCTATCGCGGCAGGAAGGTCCTGGTCACCGGTGCGGATGGATTTATCGGATCCCACCTCACGGAAGCGCTGGTGCACGAAGGTGCCGATGTCACGGCACTGGCCCTCTACAACTCGTTCGACAGCCATGGCTGGCTGGATGATTTGCCCGACCACGTTCGAAGCCAGTTGCAATGCATTCGTGGCGACGTTCGTGACAGCGCGTTCATCAACCGGATCGTGCGCGGCCAGGCGGTGGTGTTTCATCTGGCTGCGCTGATTGCGATTCCCTATTCCTACGCTGCTGCCCAATCCTATGTGGAGACCAATGTGCTGGGCACCGTGAATGTCCTCGAAGCGGCACGCCACTGGGAAACCGAGCGCATTGTGCATACGTCCACGAGCGAGGTTTATGGCACCGCTCTGACCATGCCGATCCACGAATCCCACCCGTTGCAGGGACAGTCCCCCTACTCCGCATCCAAGATTGGCGCGGACATGATGGCGGCGTCTTATGCCAGGTCCTTCGATGTGCCGGTGGTCATCCTGCGACCGTTCAATAC
>NZ_RZTF01000829.1:0-831 GCF_004023175.1 Mesorhizobium sp. M7A.F.Ca.MR.362.00.0.0 | reverse complement strand
GGCTGCTAGGCGTGGGGCTGTTGGCGGCGGCGCTCATTGCGCTGGCCTTCCTGCGCGACTTCTGGCCGCTCTTTGCGGCGCGCCTGGTTCTGGGCTGCGGTGCGGGTCTCATGTTCATCGTCGCCGAAACGGCGCTGAACACTGCCGCAGCGCCAGAGCGGCGCGGCCGGATCACGGGGGTCTACACCGCTGCCAGCGCCCTTGGTTTCGTGTTCGGTCCGGCTCTGATCGCGCTGATGCCCGACCGTCCCGCCGCGCTTCTCCTCGGCTGCGCCGCGATAGCGCTGATGGCGCTGATCCCTTTCGCCGCGGAGAAACGGCGGGTGAGCCGCGCGGTCGCGCCGGGATCGGCGCGCCACATCCTGCCCGCGATCGCAGCCTTTCCCTTGGCCTTCGGCTTTCTCTTCATCGCGTCGATGGTTGATGCTGTCGCCATCAGCCTCATGCCGGTCATCATGCTCGATCGCGGTTGACGTCTCGCAGGCGGCGCTGCTCGCCATCATGGGACGCTGATCGCTGATCGGGCAAGCCTGCGAAACGCGTTGCGGCCAGACAAGGGCGGCAGCGGGCCACCGCTTTTCATCACCCTCTGGACGAGGCGTCCACTCATCGGCCTTCATCAAATTTGCAACGATTGACTTCAATTCGACCGTTGAAGCGGCGGCCGGTCTGATCCCGTCGGAGGAACAAGGGCTGCGGCCCCCTCCCATGCCCGTGTGAAAATCGCTGCCTCCCCGCAATTATCGTCACTGCACAAATCGGCCTTGGACCAGATACCGATAACCAACTTCGCTCATCCAGCGCGCGCGGGCCAAATGGCTATCATAGATG
>NZ_RZTF01000828.1:0-832 GCF_004023175.1 Mesorhizobium sp. M7A.F.Ca.MR.362.00.0.0 | reverse complement strand
ATATTAAAGTTATGCCTATAGAAAAAAAGGGAGAATTAGAAATTTTAACATCTTTTGAGTACAATCAGCTGCTTCAAAAAGTTAAAAAAGATGGGCATGGAAGAAATATAGCTATCGTTTATTTATTGCTCCATACAGGTATTAGAGTATCTGAATTATGTTCTTTAAATAAGTCGAATATTGATCTTATAAAAAAGCAGTTAATCGTTAAAAATGGAATAACTGGTGAAGAGAGATTTATTCCATTGTCAGAAGAAGCTAAGGAATATCTTCATAAATACTGTGATTCGTTTAACAGTGATGAAGCTTTATTTACTTCAAGATCTAATGAGCGGCTAACAGAAAGATCAATTCAATATATGTTGAAGAAGTATAATGTTCATCCACATAAATTAAGACATACTTTCTGTCAAAAGCTTATAGATAAAGGCGTTGGCTTGGAGATTGTTTCAAAATTAGCTGGTCATAAAGATATAAATGTAACTAAAAGATATGCAAAATCCAGGATGAAACAATTAGAATTAGAAGAGGCGATACAAAAAACTTTTATTAGCGATACGCTAGGGTGAGTTGTTTATTTAGTATTTACCCAAATTAATTTTTATAATACCAATGTCAAATGGACTATTAAATAGAATTCGTAAGAAAGATGAAGTAAATAAGAGATTGTTCTTATCAATTTTAGTCCTTTTTTTGATTATTTCCCGAAGGGAAAAAGACGGAATTTGCCCGAATATGGCCGGATTCCGTCTTTTGTTTGGGGTGCTGCTTTGGATAAGATGCATTATGTTAACTGCAGATAAAATAATTCTACGCACTCAAATATTGCTGT
>NZ_RZTF01000827.1:0-845 GCF_004023175.1 Mesorhizobium sp. M7A.F.Ca.MR.362.00.0.0 | reverse complement strand
TTTCGTGAATCCAGTTGTCCCCTGTCGGCGGCACCTCGACAAGCGTGGGGAACATTGGCCGGATGAACTTCAACATACGCGAACTCGGACAGGACCGAATTTAAATTAGAATAGGCTAAAATAGTTGCAAAGGAATGCACCAGGGCACTTGGGTGTTCATGCCCCACCCGTTTCGGCCGGCGTCAGGGAACGATTCCGTCCTCCCTGTGTTTCAATCTCATGACAAACATCCCGAAACGCCAGGGAATAGCGATGGCGGCCGAAGTCGCCAGTGCCAAGCAACGCCTGGAACGGGCCGAGCTCGCGATTCAGCGCTCGAAAGAGATGGTGGCCCAAAACATTGAGCGTTCCGGCAGGATACGGCGTTTGGTCGAGGCCGCCATACAAGATCGATAGACTCCCGAGAAGGATCCCGTGCAGGCAGAATCAAGCCGGCGCAGGCCAACTCTGCGACAAGCGCCGGCTCGTCCTTACGTGGAACCCGGCGCTACTTTCGCTATTCTCCTCTCAGGAGGAACAACCATGCCAGATGACAAAAGCAAGCGCGATTTTCGTGACCGCGACCGCGTATCGGGCGACGAGGAATACGAGGTCGGCTATCTCGCCAGCAAATTCCAGCTTACCATCCCTGAAGTCCGGGAACTTATCAAAAAGCACGGCAACGACCGTGAGACGCTGGAGCGCGAAGCGAAAGCACTAGGCAGTCGATGACGAGCTAACGTCGCCAATCCCAAGGCTAAACCGCTCGTATCGCGAAGACCCGCCGTGCTGGCCTTGCACGACGGGCTATATGTGCGGCTACATCCTAGGAATCGACCGCTTGTACCAACCTGAGACAGAGCCCG
>NZ_RZTF01000826.1:0-857 GCF_004023175.1 Mesorhizobium sp. M7A.F.Ca.MR.362.00.0.0 | reverse complement strand
GGCCCGCAACCTGGTCGGGCGCGCAGATGTCCAGGGTCTCTATCTCGACCCGGCCAGCATGCTCGTCTGCCAGATCGTGCAGCAAGGTCCGGGTTCCGCCGCCGCGAACTGTGCCGACGACATTCCATCCCTTTTTCAGGAACTCGGCCGCCATGGCATGGCCGAGGCCCCGCGATGCGCCAATGAGGAGGATTGTGCGAGCTGGGTCGCTCGGAATGTGTTTGGGCATGAGAGTTGGTAGCTTTCGATGTTGGTCCGACAGCCGATATAAGCGGCCGTGCGCAGGGCGCCAGACGCATCAAAGTCAAAGTATGGTTGCATCAAACGCTATGTCTGGCGACGCGGCTGGGATAGGCTCAGGTCATGACCAATGTTGATGTGGACCTGAACCTTCTCGTCGCACTGGATGTGCTGCTCGCCGAGGGCAGCGTGACAGGGGCAGCCCGTCGCCTCGGCTTGAGCGCATCGGCCATGAGCCGGACGCTCACGCGACTTCGGGCAGCAACAGGCGACCCGCTGCTCGTTCGCGCCGGGCGAGGCCTGGTGCCGACACCGCGCGCTGCCGAACTGCGCGAGCGCGTCCATGAGCTTGCGCGGGACGTGCAAGCAGTGCTCCGGCCGCAGATCACGCATATGGACGTCGCGTCGCTCGAACTGACATTTACCGTCCGAGTGAGCGAGGCATTTCTGGAATTTCTGTCTGGCCCCGTCGTGGCCGCGGTCACTCGGGCAGCCCCACGGATCTGCCTTCGCTTTGTCCCCAAACCTGACAAAGACGCGCGGCCGCTAAGGGAGGGGCTCATTGATCTGGAGATCGGCCTGCTTGGAACGTCCGCGCCGGAGATACGCACCCAGTT
>NZ_RZTF01000825.1:0-877 GCF_004023175.1 Mesorhizobium sp. M7A.F.Ca.MR.362.00.0.0 | reverse complement strand
GCATTGGTGTAGCCGACGATCGCCACCACCGGGAACGGCACCTTCCTGCGCTTGGCGCGGTGCAGGTCGCGCGTGCGCCGCACCGTTTCCAGCTCCTGCTTCAGCTTGATGATCTTTTCCTGCAGCTGCCGCCGGTCGGATTCGATCTGCGTTTCGCCGGGGCCCCCGAGGAAGCCGGCGCCGCCGCGCTGGCGCTCCAGATGGGTCCAGCTGCGCACGAGGCGGCCTTTCTGGTAGTTGAGATGGGCGAGTTCGACCTGCAGCGTGCCTTCCTTGGTGCGTGCGCGCTCGCCGAAGATCTCAAGAATCAGCCCGGTGCGGTCCAGCACCTTGGCGTTCAGCTCTTTTTCGAGATTGCGCTGCTGCACCGGGGTCAGCGGATGGTCGACGACGACCACTTCCGCATGTCCCTCTTTGACGATTTCCGCGAACTCCGCAACCTTGCCGCTGCCGAGCAGCGTCGCCGGGCGCGGATCGTTGACGGTCACCACCGCCGTGTGGATCAGATCCAGGTTGATGGCGCGGGCAAGGCCGACGGCCTCGTCGTGACGAGCATCAGCCGAACGCATCAGCCGTGGGCGGTTGGTCTCGTCGTCATTGCGCTGGTGGCGGGTAAGGACGGGCACAATGACAACGGCCCGGGTCGGGCCCTTGGCTTCCGTCCCGGGATGATGCGTTGGTTTTCCGCGAACGGTGGCGTCCGCGTCTTTCTCACGTGCCAATCAGGCGCCCTGGCTTTCCTCGCCATCGAACATCTGAACCGGCTGGCTCGGCATGATCGTGGAAATGGCGTGCTTGTAGACGAGCTGGGAGTGACCGTCACGGCGCAGCAGGACACAGAAATTGTCGAACGAAGTGACCACGCCGGTCAGCTTGA
>NZ_RZTF01000824.1:0-892 GCF_004023175.1 Mesorhizobium sp. M7A.F.Ca.MR.362.00.0.0 | reverse complement strand
GGCGACCATGCCGGCCTCGTCCATGACGAACACCGTCTTGGCATCGAGCGTGTCCCGGCCCTTTTCCCAGCGTAGCTCCCACGACGCCAGAGTGCGGCTGGCGATCCCTGCTTCCTTCTCCAGACCCTCTGCCGCCTTGCCGGCAAGCGCAGCACCCACCACCCGGTACCCGGCAATTTCCCATGCCTCGCGGGCGGCCTTCATCATGGTGGTCTTGCCGGCGCCGGCGCGGCCGACGACAGCCGCGATGCGGGCGGAACCGGCGACATGGTCGATGGCGGTTCGCTGCTCGTCCGACAGGCGGGCATGCCGGGCAAAGGTCGCTTCCAGTAGCCTCTGCGGAACGCCGTGGGTCTCATGACCGGAAAGCCAGATCGCCCGCCGCGCCATCCCGGCTTCGAGCCGGATCAGATCCCGCAAAGTGTAGCGTGCGGGCATCCTTTCTCCGGTTGCAAAGGCCACCGTGTCGCGCTGCAGGCGCAACACCTCCGGGCGCTGGATGATGCGCGCAAGGAGCTGCTGAAACACTGCCGGATCGTCGACATAGCGATGCAGCACCTTCGCGATATCGCGTTCATCGAAGACGCTCTTCTCGCGGGTAACGAGATCGAGCACGATCTCCGGACGGGCCTGAATGCGGCGCAGGTTCTCAGCCTTCCGCGCCTCCTGCAGGTCAAGCCTCTCCAGCGACGGCTTCCATCCTTCCGCTGTTGCCTTGCGCTGGATCGCCTTGGCGCCAACGCCGACATGGATCGTCGGCACGAGCTCGATGCCCTGCTTTTCGTAGGCGCGGCCATCAACCTGTAGCGCGACCCCGTTGAGCGCGAGATGATGGTTCTGCCGTTCGAACCAGCCATCGCGAAAGGCGTTAAACTCTTGCGTGCCGCCGGCC
>NZ_RZTF01000823.1:282-904 GCF_004023175.1 Mesorhizobium sp. M7A.F.Ca.MR.362.00.0.0 | reverse complement strand
ATTCATTACTGTGAAAAGGAAATCATTCTAGATCCAGAAACAGGACAACACAGAAACAAATGTATTCTAAAAGCAGGGGTAAATTGTGATATTGCTGATATAAGGGAAGACTTCGCAGAAACACGTCATTACTTTGATAAAACGGACGGTAGGCAAGCCATGCACTTTGTCCTTTCTTTTCACCCTAATGAGCTTCCTAACACGCCTGATAACTACGAAAAGTGTTTAGAAATAGGGATGAATTTAGCAGCTCAAATTAGTAAAGGACATGAATCTGGTTGTTTTGTTCACTCCGACCAAGAGCACCTACATTGTCATATCGTCACAAACTCAGTTAATTATGAAAACGGACGGAAATTCCATATGGAAAAAAATAAAGACTTAGTTTTATTCCGTCATATCTCTGATCAAATATGCAAGGAGTATGGAATAGAGCCATTAGAATCCTATAAAGGGGAACATGTTCAGGAGAAGAATGCTGAAAAAAGAATTAAAGCTCGTGGCGGTGTTACTTGGAAGGATGAAATAAGGGAAGCAATCTCGTATGCAAAAGAACGAGCAAATAACATAGAAAATTACAAAGAGCTACTTGCTGAAAAAGGCATTGAAATGTACCTGTCTC
>NZ_RZTF01000823.1:0-272 GCF_004023175.1 Mesorhizobium sp. M7A.F.Ca.MR.362.00.0.0 | reverse complement strand
GTACCAAAGGGGAGAAAAGACAACTGGGTATATTCATATAGCTCGAAGAGATGCAGGAGAAAAACTATTCAAGTTAAGGGATAGAAACAAAGCTTTAGATGGTGGATATCATTTAGAAGATGTCATGAAAACCATTGTTAGAAATAAAACAATGCAATCAAAAGGATATTCCAAAGAAAAAACTCTCTCCGATCGAAGCGAAAACAAACAGCAAAAAAACGTTCCAATGGATATTCCATCTATCCCTCATATGTCTAATAATACCTTTGAAG
>NZ_RZTF01000822.1:0-908 GCF_004023175.1 Mesorhizobium sp. M7A.F.Ca.MR.362.00.0.0 | reverse complement strand
CGCATTCTTGATGCGGCCACCCAAGCGCAACGACGCCAAATTCATGTCGATGGCGGACGTTCGCCGCGCCGGCCTGCTGAAGCCCAAGGGGATCTTCATTGGACGCGCCGGCGGCAGACTGGTCAACGTCTTTGCCCCGCACCACGATCGGCGCACCGGCAAATTGCGTCTGACGCGCCAAAGAGTTCGCGGTGGCAAGAAACTTTGGATCGACGGCGACGACGTCGGCGGCTTCGTCATTGGTCCCCCCAGATCGGGCAAAGGCGCAGCGCTGATCATCCCCAACGCACTGATGTGGCCCCATTCGCTGGTCGTGCTCGATCTGCGCGGCGAGACCTATGAGGCGACAGCCGGCCACCGGGCCACCTTCAGTCAGGTCGTCCGCTTCGCGCCGGCCGACCGCGACGGCAACACCGCCTTCTATAACCCGATGGACTTCATTTCGCTCGATTCGGCTCAGCGGGACATCGACCTGCGCAACATGGCGGCCGCGCTCTTTCCGCGCCCGCCCGCCAACGCCGATCCTTATTGGGTCAACGATGCGCGCCTCCTCTTCACCGGCATTGCCTCTTACGTCATGGAGTCGCCGAATATTGCCGACGAAAACCGCAGCTTCGCCACCATCCTCAAAATCATGAACGGCGCCGACGAGCCGATCCTGGAGTTCCTGGCGAGCCTGCGTGACACCCGCCGGCATGAAGTGTCCGATTTCACGCTGCAGACGCTTCTGCCCTATGCGGACATGGCGGAGAAGCAGTTTTCCGGCCTCTATGCCGGCGTGCGCACCGGCATGGCGCCCTTCCTGAACGAGCGGCTGATGCGGGCAACTGCGCGCAGCTCCTTCGACATCCGCAATCTCAAGAGCGAGCGGGTCTCGCTCTATCTCGATTTTCGGCGCGAGCAGATGG
>NZ_RZTF01000821.1:0-912 GCF_004023175.1 Mesorhizobium sp. M7A.F.Ca.MR.362.00.0.0 | reverse complement strand
CCACCAGAGAGTTCGACCGGCCACGCGTTCTCGCGGCCGCTCAGGCCAACCTCTTCGAGAGCTACCCGTCCGCGTTCGGCGGCTTCCGGCAGGTCGAGGCCAAGAACCACATTCTCCAGCACTCGTTTCCATGGCAACAGCCGGGCATCCTGGAACACCACCGATTTCTTGTCGGGTGTTTCGAGTCGGCCGGAGCCGGAGACTTTGTCGTCGAGATCGGCGCGCGCGCGCAGCAATGTACTCTTGCCCGACCCGCTACGGCCGAGAAGGGCGACGAACTCCCCCCTCTCGATGTCGAGGCTGAGGCCGTCGAGGATGGTTCGCGGGCCGAAACGTCTCACAAGGCTCTCGACCCGCACCACCGGCGCGCCGCTCAATCCGCCAAGGTGCGACGCCATGACAGGGACCTTTCCTGGAAGAAGCGGACGATGCCGTCGGAGGCTAGACCGAGCAATGCGTAGACGACAAGGCCGACGATGATGATGTCGGTCTGGCCGTAGTTGCGTGCGAGATCGATCATGTAGCCGATGCCGCTGGTGGCATTGACCTGTTCCACCACCACCAGAGACAGCCAGGCATAGGTCACCGCAAAACGCAGGCCAAGGAAGAACCCTGGAAGGGCGCCGGGCAGGATGACCTGGCGGATGAATTCGCCGTAGCCCATTCGCAAGGTCTGGGCCAGTTCGACATAACGGCTGTCTATGCTGCGCAAGCTGCTGTGGGTCTGGATATAGATCGGGATCAGGACAGCCAGCGCGATGGTCGTTACTTTCATGCCCTCGCCGATGCCGAACCACAGCATCAGCAGCGGAATCAGAGCGAGCGTCGGTATCGCCCGCTTGATCTGAACAGGGCCGTCGATGATGGCCTCACCAAGCCGCGACAAACCTGAAATGAGAGCAAGGATGGTCC
>NZ_RZTF01000081.1:0-19752 GCF_004023175.1 Mesorhizobium sp. M7A.F.Ca.MR.362.00.0.0 | reverse complement strand
GGGCAAAGAAGAGCTGATAGAGAACGCCAATCCCCAGGGCGACCAGAAAGACGCCAAAGGGACCCGTGACGATGCCAAGGCCGTTGAGCTTGACGATCGTGACGTTGATGAAGGCGAGCAAGGGTCCAACCGCCAGGTCGACTGTCCCACGCCCCGCCACAGCCAGAGCCATAAGCGAGAATGTCGCCAGGATCAGGGGGGCCGACACGATGATCGCGCTGCCGAACCCCGACAAGGACACAAGGTTCGGCCCCCTGATGACCGCGGTGCTCAAGAGCAGCGCGATCAGCAGGATCGGGACCAACAGGTAAGTGTTTTGGGAACCCCTGGATTGGGACATCAACATTTGTCTTTCGTTGCTAGCGCAACCTAGAACTCGATGACCTTCCGGCCTTCACTGGGCCGCTCACTGCGAGCGGTCGACCGGCTCTCGGAAATGCTCCGTCCGGAAAGGGCATTGCCTCCCTGGCCGCGCCGTTCCGGATCGGCGCTGAGGATTTTCTTCAGCACGGGGGTGATGACTTCCTTGAACTTCGCCGGATCTTCCGATGTCGGGAAGTGGCCACCACCGAAGATCATGCATTCCGAATTCTTCACTTTTTCGGCCGTACGCAGGGTCATTTCGGGCGTACATGCGAAATCGTACTCGCCAGTCAGGAAGTAGATCGGCACCTTCCCGGAGATCTTCTGGCACTGGTCGCGGAAATCCGAATCGACGCTGTAAAAATACAGGTCGCCCTTGAAGATGCCCGGGCCGCCCTGCGCGTAGTACCACCAGGTCTCCCACCGGTAGTCGTCAGGAGACTGCGGGGCCATCAGACCGAATACAGAGGTCGCCACGACCTCGCCACCATGGATATGGGGGTGATGCAGCGGATCGATCCACCATCCCGGGGAATAGTCGCAGGCCTCGAGGGCGATAAAGGCGGAAAACTCGCTTTCGTAGCGCAGTGCCAGCGCCAGGCAGATATTGCCGCCCATCGACTGGCCCATGAGGACTGGCTTGCGCAGATCAAGGGCCCGGCAGAACGCCACGATGAACTCACAGTAAAATTTGGTTGTGAGTTTGTACTCGTCTTCCATCAGGTGAAAGTCAGCTGGCGGGATCGACTTGCCGTGCCAAGGCATGTCGAAAGCGATAACGCGGAAATTCTGGCTGATGTCCGGGTCGCACAGCTGGTGCCGATACTGGCGCCCGTCCGTGCCGGCCGTGTGCAGGCAGACCATCGGAATGCCCTCGCCGTGTTCCTCGTAATAGGTGCGGTACGTCTTGCCTTCGCACTGGACGTAGACGTAGCGCCCAACGATTGGATCGTGTGTATTCATGACAACTCTCCTGCGCTGCCGTTAAACTTGTCGCATCAGCGAGAGCATGCGCGTCAGCGCCCGCAGATTTTGCCAGAAGGGGAGCGAATTGCCCTCGATGATCAGCTGCTTGTGCAGCGGATGCGCCATCGCCCAGATGTCGTTGAACATCGGCGGTGGGATTTCCTGGGCAAATTTCGACCAGGCGCTGCTCGGCGCCTTGAGCCAAAATTCGACCCCCATGTCGTTCGGAGTGAGGCCTTGCGCGATCTTCTGGATCTTGCCGCCGCGGACGTCGACGAGATATTCCGTGTCGTCGAAGCCGAGCACGAACTTACTCGTGAAAAACCGCCCTACTACCGGCAAAATGCGATCGTCATTGACCTTCCTTGCCCACCGCTCGATCCACTCCAGATCAAAGCTGCTCCTGCTTCCATATCTACTCATGCGATCCTCCTGATTGGGGAATTACTTTGCCCGGTTTTTACGCGGGCAGAGACTTCTTTGCTGGCCCGTAGACTGCCACGAACGACGCTGCATCGATGGCCACCGGCATAACCGCAGCCGCAAATGCTCCAAGATCGGCGTCGGCCGGCAACTCGACCTTGTCCGCCCTGAGCGCATAGAGCGTGAAAAAGTACCGGTGAGCCCGGTCCGGCGGCCAAGGGCCGCCATATCCCTTGCCGAACCCCGGGATCTTGAATGTCACGAAATCGCTGTTGAACTCAGCAGCGCCGTGCGGCAGCCGCAGGCTGCCGCTGGCGCCTTCTGGGAGCTCACGAATCTCGACCGGAATGTTCGCCACCAGCCAGTGCGCAAACGAGCGGGGGAAACTAAATGCTTCCGGCAGGTCAGGATCGGTAACGGACAAGGCAAAGCTGCGCGTGCCTTCCGGCGGTCCTGACCAAACAAGTCGCGGCGAAAGCCGGTTGTCCTCGGCGAACCGGTCCGGGATGACGCTACCTGGCGCGATATCAGGACAACGCAGCGTAAAAGACGGGGTTGCCGCCATATGGTTTACCTCCTGTTTCAGCAGGGTTACAGACCTCGGCACCGGCCTGCCCTGCTCGAGTCTGGGATTGTGGCTCTCGGCGACCGCGACCGGGTTGCCTGGGCCATTCTCGTTGGCGGCCTCGCCGGGCAAGCGCGCCGTCGCGCGGCGGCCAAACATGGCGTTGAGGATGGCATGGCCATCGAAGGGCGGCTCGAAATCCGCCGATATGGCGCCATTGCGAAACACGTGAACCCGCGTGCACAGGTTCAGAAATTCCTCGAGTTCGCTGGAGAGGAAAATCACGGCGTTGCCCCGCGCAGCGAATTCCTTGAGGTTGCGATAGAGATCGAGCTTGGCCCCGACGTCGATGCCGCGGGCAGGATCGTTGAGCACCAGAACCACCGGTTTTTCCGCAAAGGCCCTGGCAATCAGTACCTTCTGCTGGTTACCGCCGGACAGCGACGTGATGAGGTTCTCCGGGCTCCCCATCTTGACGGCCAGTTTGCTGGATTCCCACTCAAACACCGGCGTCAGCTTGGTGCGGTTAATGAAGTTGAGCACACCGCCCGACCGGAATTCGCGATACACCGGAAGCAGCAGGTTCTCGTAAATGCTCAGATTGGCAAAGATGCCCTCTTTCTTGCGATCGCCGCTGACATAACTAATCTTATTGCGTCGCGCAGATGCCAAATCCGTGACCTCGCTGGCCTTGCCGTCATTGACCACGACCAACCGGCCGGCGATCGGAAACTGGATGCCAGCGATGCATCTCACGAAATCCGCCTGCCCCTGCCTGTCCAGCCCGGTGATCCCGATGACCTCGCCGGGATACACTGTGAAACTCACGGGTGCAGCGTCTGGCCAGACCCGAAAATCGGTTGCGCGCAGGACCGGCCGATCGCCGAGCCGCGTCGGCAGCGGCTGATCACGGTCTGTGCCGCTGCGCCCGGCACCGGCAATCAGTTCAAGAATCCTGGCCTCGGTAATCTCTTCTTTGGCAAGCCTGCCGACGTCCACCCCGTCACGCAGAACCGTCGCACGGTCGGCGATACGGACCAGTTCGGCGATGCGGTGGGTGACGATCAGGATGCTTGCTCCCCGCTGTTTGAGCTGCCGCATCTTGCGGAACAGCCTTTCCGTGGAATCGAAGTCTAGCGCGGCCGAAGACTCGTCGAGGATCAGGACCTTGGGATCAGTCAGAAGGGCCCTGGCTATCGTCACCCATTGTTTGACGCTCAAAGGCAGTTCACCCACCAACCCGGAGAGGTCGATGTCAAAGCCGAGGAGTTCGCGCATCAATGCGGATGCCTTGGCTTCTTTTTCTTCCCGGTTCATGGACGAGCCCAAAAGGCCGTCCGCCCCCAGGTAAAGGTTGTCCAGCACGGAACACTCATCCGCGACGAGCACTTCCTGAAAGACATTGGAGATGCCCAGCTGGCGCGCCTCGTGCGGGGACGTTGCCGACTTTCCAAGGATCGAGACCTGACCACTGTCCGGTATCAGGACGCCGGAGATGACCTTCGCCAGTGTGCTCTTACCCGAGCCGTTGCCGCCAATTATTGCATGAACTTCCCCCGCGTAGGCCGTCAGATTGCAACCGCCCAGCGCCACAGTCGGCCCGAAGGTCTTCCTGACCGATGAGAGTTCAACAGTAGGGTACGACATCACTGGTCCAGTTGGCCGACGTTCAGCGGCTAGACTTACACGGAATGAAAGAAATGCCATCCCGTCAGCGCTGACGGGATGGCCAGACCTGATTTTGGTCAGTTCGCTTTGAACGCCTCTGGATCGGCCGGACGCAGGAAGAATTGGTCCAGGTAGTCCTTGCCTGCCCAGTTCTCGACACCGACGTTGTACCAGCCGTCCGAATCTTCGCTGCAATCGGCCGGGACGGCCTTCTCAAGCTGATCGTAGGACATGGTCTGCGGCTTGGTCAGGATCGACTGGACCTTCGGGCCCTGGCCCTCGAGGGTGCGCATCATGACGTTCCAGCCGAACTCGAAGTCGTCGCCCGGAGGCCAGGCGTGGATCGCCTGTGAGACGAAATCCTTGTTATTGCGCCAGTAGCAAAGCGCGCCGATCTCACCGCCGATAGAGAACGGGACCATCTCGCGGCCGCTTTGCTGAAGCGCACGTAGGGCGCCGAGTTCAGACGCCGACTGAATGATGATGCCATTCAAATCGCCCGGATTGGTGGCCAGCCACTTCTGAATTTCGGACTGGGCAACCTGATCGGTCCACATGCCGGCAACCTGACCCACGACCTTGATGTCGGGGTATTTCGCTAAGGCCTTGAGAACCCCGACGTTCTGCGAGTCCGATGCCGACGCGCCAGGAATGCCTTCGACAACCAAGACATTGCCCTTGCCGTTGATTTGCTTGGCCATCCATTCGCCCAGCATGCTGCCGCCCACGACGAAGTTCGCGGACGTGTTCACCGCATAAGGCGAGGTGAGATAGCCAACAGCAGAAAATACCGGAATGTCACGCTGATGGGCGTATTCGACCGTCTGGTTCAGTGACGTCGGGTTCGAGCAGCAGACGATGATCGCGTCGACCCCTTGGTCTACCAACTGCCGCATCTGCTGGATCTGCGTGGAGTCGTTCAGATTTGACTGAGTGATGATCACGTCCTTGATCAGTCCGAGCTTCTTCCATTTCGGAATGATCTCTTCCTGGAGCCGCTTCATGACGTCGGCGCGCCACGTGTTACCAGCATAGGAGCTGGCGTAGCCGATCGTCCACGGGGGACCCTTCTTCGGCTTCCAGTCACGGTAGGCGCTTTCCGCGAGCGGCTGCATCGGGTCCATCATGTCTTTGTTATAGAGCTCGTCCTGAATGTTCTTGGGCAGCTCATCCACGCCACCGGCAAATGCAGGGCTGACGCTAGCGATCGTTGCGACAACGGCAAGCGATCGCAACATGGTTGCGAATGTCGTCAATTTTTCCTCCCTTAGTGCCGGGCGTTGAGCCGTGGGCACGCTGAGTTCACCGGAACCCGGGGACGACTATCGGGCAATCAGCACGTTGGCGGTAATACATTTTTCAAATGCGCCCTATACGCTTTCGCTATGGACCTGCCCCGCGTCGCGGGCCTGGCGTCACGCAGTGGCCGGGCACGGTACACGCTGGTCCAACTTCATCCGCCGGATTGGCCACCTTCTCCCCGTGCAAAATCGCGAAGCCGTAGATTTGCTTCAGGATGTCTCGAACATGGATGGCGGTCGCCGGGGCGCCACGCTCAACGATAGCGCCGCAATGAGCCCGCAGGTCATCCGGCGTATTCTCCGTCAGCAGGCGATTTCGCCAGGACGGAAGAAGCTCCCGCTCGAAGATGGCGCGCCGCATGGCGCGCGTGCTGTCGGCCATCGGTGCGGCAGTGAGCCACTTCTCCCAGAACTCGCCAAAGCTCTTCGCCTCTTTCAGGCGACGCTTGTCGCGCTGCTTCTCGATCGCCGGCGATCAGCCATCGCCAATAGCGCGCTTTGCGTCGAGGCACTTTTCTCGTGCCAACGCGAGCGAGATTCCATCCCGCCCATATCTGCCCAGATAGACCGTCTCGCGGCGTCCATTCAGCCTGTAATCCAGCCGAAACGAGATCGCGCCACTGGGCATGACGCGGACATACATGCCGTCCCGATCAGCAATCTTGTAGATTTTATCTTTTGGTTTCAGCGCTTTAAGAGCGATGTCCGTCAACATTCCCGTTGCCTCCTGAAAAGTACCGTCAGGACAATTTAGAGGCTTCGTGAGAGAAAATTCCCTTTTTGTCCAATGCCTTAAGGCACAAAAAGTACCGTCACGAGCCTCATTGACTCTGACGGTACTCAGAAAAAATCGGGTGGGCAATATGCGGAAGGTCCGTCAAGCGGTCCGTCAAAGCCAATCCTAGCGCACCGATTGTCGCTGATTGTCTCTGAAAGGATTTATGTTTGTTTTCAGTACTTTACGTCGCAGATTGGCGTATTTTCGGCGGCGTCTGAGTGGGCCTGAATCATTCCCACTCGATTGTTCCCGGCGGCTTCGACGTCACGTCGTAGACGACACGGTTGATGCCGCGGACTTCGTTGATGATGCGGGTGGCGGCGGCGCCGAGGAAGGCCATGTCGTAGTGGTAGAAATCCGCTGTCATGCCGTCGACCGAGGTGACGGCACGCAACGCGCAGACGAACTCATAGGTGCGGCCGTCGCCCATCACGCCGACCGTCTGCACCGGCAGCAGCACGGCAAAGGCCTGCCAGATGGCGTCGTAGAGGCCGGCTTTGCGTATCTCGTCGAGATAGATGGCGTCGGCCTCGCGCAGGATCTCCAGCTTTTCGCGGGTGATCCCGCCTGGGCAGCGGATGGCGAGGCCTGGGCCGGGGAATGGATGGCGGCCGATAAAGCTTTCGGGCAGGCCGAGCTCCTTGCCGAGCGCCCTCACCTCGTCCTTGAACAGTTCGCGCAGCGGCTCGACCAGCTGCATGTTCATGCGCGCGGGCAGGCCGCCGACATTGTGGTGCGACTTGATCGTCACCGACGGGCCGCCGGTGAAGGAGACGCTTTCAATGACGTCGGGATAGAGCGTGCCCTGCGCCAGGAATTCGGCGCCGCCGAGTTTCTTGGCCTCTTCCTCGAACACCTCGATGAACAGCCGGCCGATGGTCTTGCGTTTTTTTTCCGGGTCCGACTCGCCCTCGAGGGCGTCGATGAAACGGTCCGAAGCGTTCACCAGAATGAGCGGCAAATTGTAATGCTCGCGGAACATCGCCACCACGCCCGCGGCCTCGTCCTTGCGCATCAGGCCGTGGTCGACAAGGATGCAGGTCAGCTGGTCGCCGACCTCTTCGTGGATCAACAGCGCCGCAACGGAAGAATCGACGCCGCCCGACAGCGCGCAGATGACCTTGCCCTTGCCAACCTGCTTGCGGATCGTCTCGACCGCGTGCTCGCGGTAGGCGCGCATGGTCCAGTCGCCCTCGATGCCGGCGATGTTGTGGACGAAATTCCTGAGCAGCCGGGCGCCGTCGGGCGTATGCACCACCTCGGGATGGAACATGATGCCGTACATCTTGCGCTCGATGTTGCCGAAGATGGCGAAGGGCGAGCCCTCGGACTTGCCGAACACTTCGAAGCCCTTGGGCAAGGAGATGACGCGATCGCCATGGCTCATCCACACCTGATGGCGCTGGCCGGGCGCCCACAGGCCCTCGAACAGCGGGCTGTCCTTTTGTACCTCGACGAAGGCGCGGCCGAACTCGCGATGGTCGGAGCTTTCGGCGACGCCGCCCATCTGCACGCACATGGCCATCTGGCCGTAGCAGATGCCGAGCACCGGCACGCCGGAATCGAAGACGATCTGCGGCGCGCGCGGGCTGCCGATATCGCCGGTAGAAGCCGGGCCGCCGGAGAGGATCACGGCTTTCGGATTGATGCGCTTGAATGCCGCTTCGGCCGACTGGAACGGCACGATCTCGGAAAACACGCCGGCCTCGCGGATGCGGCGGGCGATGAGCTGGGTGAACTGGCTGCCGAAATCGACAATCAGGACGGTGTCGGGATGATTGGCTGTTTTCATGGCGAGCGTTTAGAGAAAGAAACGAGTCGACGCAATGGGTTGCGTAGCCCGACTTTCAGGCTGGTCCGGCATCTTCATGGGGTGGTTCCGTCCGAAGGGCGCCGTCGCCGATCGCCCGTTCGAGCCGCATGACGGCGTCCGCCAGCTTCTCGTCGATGACTTCAAGATATTCGGTCCAGTCGCCGACATGCCTGAGATCCGCCGCCCCGTCGGAAATGCCGCGCAGACCGATCAGCGGAATGTCGAACAGCTGGCAGGCGCGCAGGCAGGCGAAGGTCTCCATGTCGACCATGTCGGCGCTAACAGCATCATACGCCGCGCCAGTGATGATCGCGCCGCCGGTCGACAGGGTCGCCTGCTTGATGTCCGGTATCTTGAAGGGCAATGGCACGGTTACCGGCAGGTCGAGGAAGGGGGTGGCGCCCTTCTCGAAGCCGAGCGGCGAAGCGTCGATGTCACGGTAGCTGACCGAAACCGCCTGGTAGATTTCCGTCTGCTGCAGCGTCCGACTGCCGGCTGAACCGAGCGAAACAACGAGATCCGGCAGTGCTTTTTGCGATTTCAGCCAGGAGAGTTCAGCACCCAGCCTGACGCCGGCCTCGACCGGACCGACACCGGTCATCAGCGGCGTGAACAGCTGCTTGAGGTGCGGGCCGTATTCGGCCTGCGCCGCCATAACGAAGAGGACGTCCTTGCCCGACAGGCGGGAGATTTTATCGGCCATGATGATTTATTCCTCTCCGCCCGATCATCTGCTTATCTGCACCGCCGCTCGCCGGGACCCGCTGCCTCCGGCAGCTCCCGGCGTTCGTGGCCTTTCATCGTGCCACCGGCACGATGAATTCGCCTGCGGCGAACCGGCCACTCACCCTTCAATCCCATCACGGCCAACCACCGTCATCATGGTGCCGGTCATGGTGGCGATCAGCTTGGCCTCGCCGTCGGCGGCAAAGGCGTAGGCCTGGCCGTCGGCGACGATGATGGTGCGGCCTGGCTTGGTCACCGAGCCGCGGAACAGGAAGCGCTCGCCCCTGCCCGGCGCCAGGAGGTTGACCTTGAACTCGATGGTCAGCACGCCGGAATTTTCCGGCATCAGCGAAAAGGCGGCATAGCCGCAGGCCGAGTCCAGCGCCGTCGAAATGACACCGGCATGGAGGAAGCCGTGCTGCTGGGTCAATGCCGCCGAATAGGGCATCTCGATCTCGATGATACCGGGCGTCACCAGCGTCAGTTCGGCGCCGATCGTGGCCATCGCCTTCTGACGCGCGAAGGAGGTCCTGACGCGATCCTCATAGTCCGGGGCGGGTACGATCTTTGCTGCCATTGCCGCTGCCTTCCTTTACGCGGATAAGCTTATTGCAGAGGCATGGACGGCAGGCAAATGCTTTTGCTGCACTGCACAATCGACCTGGCCTGCCGGCCGGCGCAACGCATCCGTCGGGAATTGGATTCAGGCCGATCTGCGTAACGCACAGAGATAAAACCCATCGGTGCCGCTGAGCGCCGGCGACAGCGAGATGTCGCCTTTGGCGCCGATACGTGCGGCTGCCTCATGGCCGGGAAAACGGCTGTCCCAGAGCTGGCGGTGGTCGACGGAAACAAAGCCGCTGTTACGGTTCCGAAAGGCCGCGATCTGCTCACCGTTTTCCTCATCAAACACCGAGCAGGTGATGTAGACCAGCAGGCCGCCTGGTTTGACATAGACTTTGGCCGCATCGAGGATCGCCGACTGCTCGCCCTTGCGTGCATCGAGCTGCCTCTGCGTCAGCCGCCATTTGGCATCGGGACGGCGCCGCCAGGTGCCGCTGCCGGTGCAAGGCGCGTCGACCAGCACGATGTCCATGTGGTTGCCGAGCGGCGCGAGTTCGGCCGGCTTGGTGACGATCTGGACATTGCGGTTTTCAGAGCGGCGGATGCGGTCGAAGATGGGCGCCAGCCGTGCTTTTTCGGCATCATGGGCAAAGATCTGGCCGCGATTTTCCATCGAAGCCGACAGTGCCAGCGTCTTGCCGCCGGCGCCGGCGCAAAAATCCAGCACCTGCATGCCGGCTTCGGCCCCGGCAAGGGCGGCCGCGATCTGCGAGCCTTCGTCCTGGACCTCGAACCAGCCCTTCTGGAAAGCCGGCTCGGCCTGCACGTTCGGGTGCCGGCCGTCGCCGTCGATCGGCGGGATGCGGATGCCGTGTGGCGCGATTGCCGAGGGTTTCGCGCCGGTTCCCGTCAGTTCGGCCAGCACCTTGTCGCGGTTGGCCTGCAAGGTGTTGACCCTGAGGTCGAGCGGCGGGCGCGTTGCCAGCGCGGCGCCCTCGTCGGCCCAGGTCGAGCCAAAGGCTCGCTCGAAAAGCGGCGCGCACCAGTCCGGAACATCCGCTCGCACCGCGGCCGGCGCATCGTCAAGCCGGCGTTCGGCGATGGCCTGAAGCTCGGCGGCGGTCAGCAGCGGCGGTGCGAACTTGTCGCCATCGAGCGCCTCGTTGAGCGATTGTGCCGTCTGGCGCCATTCGAGCAGCAGCGCGCCGAAGCCGATGGCGCGCGGCGTGTCCTGCCCCAGCAGCCAGCCGGCGGAACGCTTGTGGCGCAAGGCGTCATAGACGATGTTGCCGATCGCCGCACGGTCGCCGCCGCCGGCGAAGCGATGCGACAGGCCCCAATCCTTCAGCGCGTCCGCCACCGGCCGGTGACGCCGGCCGATGTCTTCCAGCACTTCGATGGCCGCAGCCAGCCGTCCGCCCAGTCGCATGGTCTTGTTCCGTCACGCAGAAAATTATTCCGGCCCTGCTCTAGAGCGCGCAACCGGCGCGCACAAGCAGGTCGGCCTGCACAACCGCTCTGCTTTCCAACTTTTCTGGTTGCGAATACTCTTCCGGTTGTGATTCGCGGCGCGCAAAAGGTGGACCGGCGGATCGACACGAGGAGAGGGCAATGAAGACTTATCTGGCGGAAGTTCTAGGCACATTTCTATTGGTGTTCATCGGTACGGCTTCTGTGGTGACGGGCGGCTTCGGCGGCGCGCTGCCGCTCGGCCAGGAAGGCATCGGTCTGGCGTTCGGCATCGGCCTCATCGCGGCGGCCTATGCGATCGGCCCCATTTCGGGCGCGCATCTCAACCCGGCCGTGACGCTCGGCGTCTTCCTTGCCGGCCGGCTGCCGGCCAAGGACGTGATCCCCTACTGGATCGCGCAGGTCATCGGCGGCGTCCTTGCTTCGCTGGCGTTGTGGATCATCGTTTCCGGCCAGGTTGGCGGACACACCACCGGCTTCGGCGCCAATGGCTGGGATGTGACGAAATGGGGTGTCAGCTCGGCATTCCTGTGGGAAGTGATCGGCACCTTCACCTTCGTCACCGTGATCCTTGGCGTCACGGCTGAAAAGCACTCGACGGCGTTCGCCGGACTGGTCATCGGCCTGACGCTGGCAGGATTGCACTTCGCCATCATCCCGGTGACCGGCACGTCGCTCAACCCGGCCCGCTCGATCGGTCCGGCACTGTTTTCGGGAACTGCCGCGATCGGCCAGCTCTGGCTGTTCATCGTTGCACCGCTGATCGGTGGCGCCATTGCCGGTGTCGTCGCCAAGGCGCGCATCTTCGAGAAGGACTGAGCTCTTTGGAAGGCTGAATATGAAAAGGCGCGGGCCATGGCCCGCGCCTACGTGCTTGGCATAATGGAACCGCCAAGTCTTCTATTCCCCAATGACGACTTAAATAGGCTCGGCCTTAGATGGCAACTTTGTGCAGCATCGCTGACGTTGCGACCAGCTTTGCCATTTCTTGAACCGGCCATTGCATGAGTGCCGCAGATTGATTGGGACCGTAGACGGGCGCTGAGCTTGCTCGGATGCTCGGTTGCAGTCGTGTATGTGCTTTTCCGTGATCGCGTAAGTGAAGCTCCGGATTTTCAGGTGTTGAAGCCGCATTTGCGTAGGGCGACGGATAAGCCGGATTAGACCATTGCGAAGCGATTTCGCCGCCATGACTGAAACGGCTTTTCGACGAAGGTCCAAGACAGTGCGGCGATCGCAAGCGAAAGTACAAGCGTCACGACAAGGACCATGCGCCAGTCGTTGGTGTACATCAACGCCGCTCTGGAAATCGGATAGTGCCATAGATAGACCGAATACGAGATGATGCCGATATAGACGATCGGCCTCCATGCAAAAGCACGGGCTATCATCGTTTCATTGTTGAGCAGCGACACGACGAGGCCGGCCGACGCCATGTCGATAAGCGGTTGCAGATAGGCGGTCGATACAGGCTCTTGTGTTGCCACGAACGCAAGAACCACAAGCGCACCCAAAGACGACAGCCCTACGATATTGGCGTGCCGACCCTTGAGGCTGATGCCCGAAACAGACACTAATGCGCCCAACAGCAGACCAGAGAGCCGAGTGTCGAAACGGAAAGCAGTCATCTCGAACTCGGTGTAGTGATAAGCATTGCCCAGCCGCCAAAGCGTTGCCACGACGAACGCTATCGCAAGCGCCTTGATCCTTGACCTTTGGGCGAGCTTTGCCAGCCCCAGCACCGCCATCGGCCAGATCAGGTAGAAATGCTCCTCGACCGCAAGCGACCATGTGTGACCAAGCAGGGGAATGACGCCATGGAGCGCACTTACATAGTCCGCGAGATACAGAATCGAGATAGCGACGATCAGCCCAATAGGGACGTCCGGCCAGAATAGCGGCCCGATTATCAGGGCTGCGGCAAGCAACATAACAAGGGGCGGCATCAGCCTAACTGAGCGGCGCAGCAGAAACGCTCCGATCGCGATGGTGCCCGTACTGTCGGCCTCTCGCATCAAGAGCGACGTGATCAAAAATCCGCTCAAGACAAAGAAGATGTCAACGCCGATGAAGCCGCCAGGCATCCATGGGCTCTGGGAGTGATGCACGACAACCAGCATCGCGGCGAGTGCCCTGACGCCGTCTAAAGCTGGATTTCGTATCACTCAAGCATTACTCCCGCCAAGAAGACTTTAATCCTACCTTAGAACATCACGGCGGACCAGCCTTCTATGGCTGTCCGGCACCCTAAAAAGCAGGTTGCTTTCGCCCTACGACATTAGCTTTAACTAACTTAACAGATCGTTCAATGTGGAAAATTTTTCTGCATCTCCTTAGTATAGTTTTAAATGGTTCTCGATATTCACTTCGGACATCACCGTTCGAGTGCAAGGCATGCGCGGAATTCCTGCGGTTTCTTCCAGGCCAATCGCATCATTGGTTAGCGCCGCGACGGTGGGCTCGCTCACCTGGCTCGTATCGCTAATCAATCTCTCGGAGAAAAGGCTGCTTGTCATCCTTGGCCTTTGCGCTCTGTGGGCGCTTCTGTTGCTGGACCAGCAAAGCGCCAAGACAGATCAGCCAAGACGCAGGTGGTTCAGCATCTATCTATCGCTCATCCCCTGCTTCCTGTTTCTTGTCTATGTCTATCTCGAAAGCGTTTTCGGCTATTTCGATTGGGCTGCGATGTTCATGCATGTCGGTGCCGGGGTTCTTACCCCCGGCGTCGTTCTTGAATGTTTGATGAACACCGGAAACACGATACTGGTCATCTTGGTCGTGCTTCTCGGTCTCGGCGCGCTAAAGGCGCGCGGCACACTGACAAGGAGATTAGACGTCGCCCTGATGGCGTTCTTCCTGGCGGCAAACCCGATGCTGACGCGCCCGATCGCGGCGGCGGTCCATCTCAACCCGCTGCATGATTTCCTGTCCAAGCACTTCGTCGATATTACCTCGTTGACGAAACCGGCCGCGGGGGCGTCCGTGACCGCCGTGCCGAAGAACCTCATACATATCTTCATCGAGAGCGCCGAACGCACCTACATGAACGAGGCGACGTTTGGCGATGTCATGGGTCCGCTGCTCGAGTTCGACAGGCGTAGCCTCTCAGCGACCAACATGGTGCAGCTGGCCTACACCAACAATTCCATCGCGGGCATGGTCGCCGCGAATTGTGGAACGCCGCTGCTGATGTCGTATTTCACAACCCGCGAGTATCTGGAGGAGAATTCGCAGTTCCTGCCAGGCTTGACCTGCTTGGGCGACGTCCTGAAGTCGCGGGGCTATCGGCAGAGCTTCGTTTCCGGTTGGCCACTCGGCTTCACCGGTCAGGGGGCATTCTATGCCACCCATGGCTACTCATCGCTTTTTGGGGGATCGGAAGTCGTCGCTGCCGTCGCCGGGTCTGGCAGCACTTTTGGCGCCAGCGACGCCCAGGTTCTGGATATGAGTTTCGACATTTTGCGGCGCGCGCAGCGAGACGGCAAACCGCTCGCGCTGACGATCGCCGTCAGTGGTGGGCACGCGATGGACGGCTATCTGACGGACAAATGCATCGGCAAGACCGGACTTTCTCCGCAAACCCCCAATATTCTCCATGCCGTCAAATGCACGAACATGCTCATCGCGGACTTCATTCACAAAGCCGAGGCAGAAGGGCTGATGGCGAATACCGTTCTGGTGCTGCAAAGCGATCACCTCAGCGCGCCGAGCACGGTGACGGATCAGTTGAACAGGTTTGAAAGACGCAACTTTTTCTCCCTGTCGGGCGATGGCATTCGCCCCCGCACATATACCGGACTTTCGAGCGTGGTCGATATATTCCCGACTATTTTGGACGCTCTAGGCGTGCCGCTCCCGAATGGCAAGGCTGCATTTGGCGTCTCGCTGCTCGGGGATCGACCGACAATGGTCCAAGCGCTTGGGCAGGCCCAACTCGATGACGCGATCTATGCCGACGATGTTCTCGTCAGATCATTCTGGCAACTGAAGCCGGCACGGACGGCTGCGGCGTCCGAGGCTGAACCTCGCTAATGCGAAGCACATGCCGGCTGAGCACTCGACATCGGTTCGCCTCTTAGTGCTCCCCGTATTGAAACCGGACGTTCCACGATGTGCATCCAGCCGTCGGCATCATCCCCTCGCGGGTCTTGTTGTCGTCAAGGCTACCCGGACCAGCCGTCCCGATTGCCGTCACCTCAGTAACCTGACCGGGCGGGAAAGGAACTTCGAAGCCATTGCAGGATTGACTGGAGCCGCATGTCCTTCAGTCTCCGGAACCGTGCTAGAGATTGCTACCGATTGAATAGCGCCTGCTGTTTCGAGGTCCCCCTGCTGGTTCGAGGTCCCATTGACAAAACGGCTATCGGATTTCGACATTGGCTTGCTGCTGACACTCGACGCGCTGTTGAAGCACCAGAACGTCACCCATGCGGCGGCGAGATTGAACATTACCCAATCGGCTTTGTCGGCCCGCCTGACGCGGCTGCGTCAATTGCTGAACGACCCCCTCTTCACAACGGCGGCGTCCGGACGGGGAATGATCCCGACGCCTCACGCTCTGGCACTTGAGCCCGAACTCACCCGGCTGCTCGAACGGTTGAGCGATTTCGTGAATACTGCTCATCTGTTCGACCCCGCGACAAGCAAACGTGTCTATCGCATTGCCGCAACGGACAATCCGGCAGCGATCCTGGCGCCGGACCTCATTCCGCGGTTCAAATCCCAAGCTCCCAACGCAAAGGTCGCCTTTACGGTGCCCAACAAGCCGAGGATCGTCGAGCATCTGGAGCAGGGCGACATCGATCTCTTCATCGGAGCCGCGGAAGACGGTTCGAGTGGTCTGATCGGGCAGAAGCTGTTCGAAGAAGAATTCGTTACCGCCCAGCGGCACGGCCATCCGCGTGGCAAGGGGTCAATCACCCTGGACGAATTCTGTGCCCTCGACCATCTGCTCATTTCGACGAGCGGCGGGCATTTTGCAGGGATGATCGACGACGCGCTTGCCGAGATCAGCCGCTCGCGCAATGTGACGGTCTCCATCCAGAGCTACGCACTGGCCCCGCTCGTTCTGGAAAACAGCGATCTGATCTGCACCCTGCCCCGGCGATTCCTGAGGCGCTTCGCTCAAGTCCTCGATCTGTTCGAAGCCCCCTTGGAGCTCTCGCCGTTCGCAATGAACCTGTTCTGGCACCCACGAATGCGCAGCGACCCCGCCCACATATGGCTGCGCAAACTGGTGATACAGAGCGCTCGCAGCGGTCACGAGGGGTAGTGGCCGAACACCACGCAATCGTTCCGGCTACCACATGCCGTGCAATCAGAGCTTCTGAAGCAGGTAGTCGCCAACCTTGTGGGCAGCCGGATCGAACAGCGTGTCGAGCCGCGAATTCAGTACGTAGACATCGTCGCCCAAGATCGCCGCGGCCGTCGGCATCGACATGATGCTGCGCTCCTGCCGGACGATCGTCGCCGATGCCCACCCGTCGGCGGATACCAGTTCGACGGTGCGATCTGCGCCCAGGTTCTGCACCACGATGAGGTGCTGGTCATCGATCAACTGAATGCCGTCGGCACCCGTGAGGGCCTCGGGCAGTTTAACCGGATCGATCTTGCGGGGGTCGGCGATACTGACGCGAAACAGCTCACCCGTATTGTATTTGCCCACGAGCAGATAGCCATCCTTGTGCCAGGCGATGCCGTTCAGCTTGAAGCCGTCGCCATTCGTGAAGCGTGGATCCTGCGCAAAGATCGCCGCCTCGCCCGCTGTGTCGATCCGATAGACGATCGGAGCAAAACTGTCGGTCACATAAGCGTTTCCGTCGGCATCGAGCGCGATGTCATTGGCAAAATGCGTACCTTCGCTGAGGCTGCCGAGATCGTAATAGGCCCGAGGCTGGCCGGTCGTGGCATCGTAGGTGGCCACCGCCGCAAGCTTGCCCTTGCTCGCCGCACCGGTGCGATCGCCGACGCCCGGATCGGAGTTCGTCACCCAAAGCGTGTTGCGCTTGTCGTCGACGAGCAGACCCGCCGTGGAAACCAGCCTCGCATCGTGCACGAACACCGTGTACTTCCCGGTTTTGTCGACCTTGGCCACCAGGCCATGACGCACCGAGCCGACCATAAAGGTGTCCTGCCTGGCCGACCATGTCATGCTCTCCGGTTAACTCTGGTCGGAGGCGAACGAAATCCCCTGAGCCGTGCTGCCGGCCATCGATGGCGATACAATGTTGAAGAGAATCATGGCTGCGACGCCAGACATTAGAGAACGAGAGATCATGATTGGTTCCTTTCGGTCGGTTGATGTCACCGCTCTAGAACTCTGAGCGCGCCTCGAGAAATCGCGTTTCACGATGAGACGAATCGATCGCGTTCATGGGTTTGGGACTTGTTAAAATCCAAACCCGTCCGATCGCCCGACCTGCCATGAACGGGCTCGATGCCACCAATCCGCAAGATCGATTGGCGTGTTGGCGGGCAGGCCAGCATGTTTCAGGCGCTCAACATCAGCAGACGCCGATCGGGCGGACTGGGTGGATGTTCAACGATGGAACAGAAAAAGATGCTCAATCTGTATTTTCACGCCACGCCGAATTCGATGAAGGTGGCGGTGCTGCTGCAAGAGCTGGAATTGCCCTTCGACGTCTCGCCGGTCGATATCTTCAAAGGCGAGCAGCACACGCCGGAATTCAGGGAGATCAATCCAAATGGCAAGGTGCCGGCGATGGTTGACGGGGAGGTGACGATATTCGACTCCCACGCCATCCTCCTCTACCTCGCCGAGAAGCACGGAAAATTCATTCCGGGCGAACTGAAGGCCAAGGCTTTGATGCTGTCATGGCTTCAGTTCGTGGCAACGGGCCTATCGCCGTTTTCCGGCCAGGCAATCCACTTTCTGCATTACGCGCCGGAAGATATCGCCTATGCGAAAAATCGTTACGTGAAGGAGCTCGAGCGCCACTACGCGGTTCTGGACCGTCGGCTTGGAAAGGCCCGCTATCTGGCCGGCGACGAGTACACGATCGCCGACATGGCGCTTTGGGGCTGGGCCGCCTCCGCCGGATATGCATTCGGCGAGAAGGGTCTTGGCGACTATCCCAATGTCGTGCGCTTCATGGACGAGGCGACCAAGCGCCCTGCGGTCCAGCGAGCCCTGGACATGAAGGCAAGGCATACCTTCAAGGCTGATCTCGATGCGGAATCACGTCGCGCCATGTTCCCGCAAAACGAGGCAGATGCCGTATGACCCGTGCCACCGGCAGTTTCTGCTGCCGGTGGATTCGAGCACCGCTGGCGGCCGGGTTCAGTGCGATGCTCGGATGCCCAACCAATGCAGTGCAATGTCAGCCTGGACGACCCAGCGCTATTAGACGCCAATCGAGTTCACGGCTCGACGTCGGCTCAGCTGCAGCGCGAGACCAGCCCTCAAGCCTTCTTCTGCGTCACCAGCCCCAGTTCCTCGACCATCGCCTCGCATCAAAAGCTTCTGCGGCTTGCTGACCGTCATCGGCAATTCGGTGCGGAAGCGGATGTGGCGCTGGATCTTGTAGTGGGCGATCTGGCCGGGCTTGAGCACGATCCGGGCAGCTTCAGCTTTTCCAGAACCGCTGAGCCGACAGCAACCGGTATCGCTCCCACTCCATCCGGGTTACGATGCGTTGCTGAGAACGGGCGCGGGCGCCTCGTCGAACCACCTACGTCAGGAGGGCAGCGTGAAGTCGCCGACAGTGAGAGTTATGGACGCAGCCGATGAAGATTCAGCGGTCGAGATAATCGTGCTGGCGTTTGCAGCGGACCCTATGGCGCGGTGGACCTGGCCGCATGCACACCCGTACCTTGCAGCCATGCCGCGAATGGCGCGTGCGTTCGGGCGCAGGGCATTCTCTAACGGAAGCGCCTTTTGCACCGACGGCTACGCCGGGACGGCGCTGTGGCTGCCGCCCGGCGTGCATTCCGACGAGGAAGAGCTTGGCGCCGTGATCGAGAGCACGGTTGAATCCTCTCTCGCCCCTGAAACCGCGGCCATATTCGAGCAGATGGCCACGTACCACCCGACCGAACCGCATTGGTACTTGCCCCTGATCGGCGTCGACCCGGCGCATCAAGGCGAAGGTCACGGCGATGCCTTGATGGCGTACGCACTCGCGCAGTGCGACCGCGATCACGCGCCGGCCTATTTGGAATCCTCGAACCCGCGTAACATATCATTCTACCAGCGGCACGGCTTCGAATCGCTCGGCGCGATCCAGGTCGGTTCGTCGCCGACGCTCATCCCGATGCTGCGGCGACCTCGTTGAGCGTCAGTTTGATCAGATAGTTTGACCCTTGGGACGTTCAGGGCGTCCACGGAGCTGTCGAGCACACCCGTCGAAGCCGCGCACCTGGCCCTTCTCGCCGGTGGGAAAGCGGATCGCGGGCACCTCTTGGCAACTGTGCCAACTTCGCGGGATGATAGGGCCGCTGCCCGCCTATAGATCAGCTTATGACAGCTATCTCGCTTGCCGCGCGGTGAACCGCCATTCTGCAGACGGCCCCCATTGAAATCACGTCACACTTGTAACTCCCATCTGGCCTCCGTCCGAAATAGCGTTTCCGGATCGCAACCGTTGGAAACGCCGAATTCGACCGAGGACCGGAAATGACGATGTTTGCAGCAACGGGGAACGCCCATGGCGGGAGACCGGCGAGGAATGGCCCGGCGTCAGCGCCTTCTTCAAGCACGCGGGCGAGGTCTTTCGCACCTACTCCACCTACGGGCGCGGCGTTGAGGTGATGATGGGCACCTACGCCATGCTCGACCTCATGCCGAAAGGCCGCAACGAGAAGGAGGGAATGGACTGGGTACGTCGCCACGATCGATACGAGTAGCCACTCCGGGAAGCCGTGGAATGACGCTCGGATGACAAATGAGCCTTTCTGCGTCACGGCTCACGGCCGGCAGCTTTGTGCGGAAGCCGCCCAAAGCCGCCAGTCCGCTCTCGGCCCGATTGAGACGTCATTACCTCGTCGCCGTCGTCGACAGTTGGCTCAAAGCAACCCAGCCGCACCGCGAAGCCAGCCCTCAAGCCGTCTTCTGCGCCACCAGCCCCAGTTGCTCCACCATCGCCTCGCGCATCAG
>NZ_RZTF01000820.1:0-917 GCF_004023175.1 Mesorhizobium sp. M7A.F.Ca.MR.362.00.0.0 | reverse complement strand
GCGTTGGTGCACGGATCGTTTATTGGTCTGGGTTTAGGGAAGCGGCAACCGCAGTAGCCTTTGTAGCGTAGCCATACCTTTCAAACACAATACCAGCCGCCGCCATCATATTGAGAAGATGAAGTTCAGGGTGACGAACTGGCCAGAATACGAGGCAGGACTTCGTCATCGTGGCAGTTTGACCCTGTGGGTGACACCGGAAGCCCTGTCCAGGTGGCAAGCGCCAAGACGCAAGACACGTGGCGGCCAGCACGATCGAGACCACCTTGACGCTGGGCCTTGTATTTGGCCTGCGGTTGCGCCAGGCAGAAGGCTTGCTCGGGCGCGGACATGGCAATCGCCCAGCAAGCGGCATGATCGCCAGGTTCCGCCGGAGGGACCGGTGCATGTTCTTGTCGACAGCACCGGCCTGCAGGTCTACGGCGCGGGCCAGTGGAGGAGAGGCACGGCGCCAGATCCCGTCACAGTTGGCGCAAGCTGCATCTGGCACTTGATGCCGACAGCGGCGAGATCATTGCCCATGATCAGGACACTGGCGATGTCTCTCAAGTTGAGCCACTACTCGACCAGATTGACGGTCCGATCGGACAGTTTACTGCCGACGGTGCTTATGATGGAAAGCCAACTTACGACGCAGCCATCAATCACAGCGCGGCTGTCGCCATCGTCATTCCCCCTCGCGTCAACGCAGCCGAATCGATCGACGTTTCCGACCAAAGGGACCAGCATATTGCCGCAATCAGCAGAGACGGCCGGATGAAATGGCAGGTCTCCAACGGTTAGGCCAACGCTGGCTCGTCGAGACCGCCATGGGGCGATACAAGTCCATCATCGGGCGACGTTTGCGGGCACGGTCGCTTCCCGTTCAGCAGACCGAGGTCGCCATCGGCTGCGCCGGCCTCAACCGCATGCTAGCC
>NZ_RZTF01000819.1:0-923 GCF_004023175.1 Mesorhizobium sp. M7A.F.Ca.MR.362.00.0.0 | reverse complement strand
GCTCATCACGGACGCATCAGCCATGCCCGCGCGAAACTGGTAGTGGCGGCACGGGCAGCGGCGAAGGGACCAGGTCCCTTGCACGTCTTCTTCGTCCGGGTTAGGGCCAGACGCGACCATCGGATCGCCGCCGTTGCCGTTGCAAGGAAGTAGGCAGTGCTACGCGGCATATGCTGACGAAGGGCAAGGACTACACCTGGCCATCGACCAACACACTGTCCTACTTCGCCGACAAGGGCTTCAATACCGTGCGCCTGCCTTTCAAATGGGAACGCCTGCAGCCCAAATTGATGGGCGAACTCGATGAAGCCGAACTGCAGCGGTTGATGGAATCGGTCGAACTGATCCGCGCGCGGGGCATGAGGACGATCCTCGATCCACTTAATTATGCGCGCTACGACGAAAAGATCATCGGATCGAAGGACGTTCCGATCGCTGGCCAACCGCATACAAAGGGTAACAGACGCGGCCCCGCCTACGCCTACAACGTCAAGGAGATGCGCGTTGGAGCAGGGCGAGGAGCACTACGAACGCTTTCATTGACCGCGCCGGCCAAAGGAACAGGCGCGCGGGCGTGAGATCGGCACGTCTAGCGCACAATCCCCTTGACTAAAGAATACTTTTGTTGCATCATACGCCAAAACCCATGTAACGGCGATACCGGGGAGAAATTCACATGCCTAATACTATCAGAGATTTTGTGCCTGCGGATAATGGCCAAACACTGCCCTTCGTAGAAATGGCCACCTTCATGGGCAGTAGAGCCCTACCCATGGAGCAGGCTGGCGAGGCTGATATCGCCATCGTCGGCGTCCCGTTCGACCTTGGAACGGCGTATCATCTGGGCGGAAGTCGGCATGGGCCGACTGCGATCCGCAAGGAGTCCCGAGGGTTAGGATCCATCGAGGCTTATAAGAGCATAG
>NZ_RZTF01000818.1:0-925 GCF_004023175.1 Mesorhizobium sp. M7A.F.Ca.MR.362.00.0.0 | reverse complement strand
GGAACTGGAGGCCATGCGCGAGGCCGCCAGAGCCAAGGGGCTGCCGCCCCGCTATGACGGCCGCTGGCGCGACCGCGACCCCTCTGAGGCGCCCGCAGGCGTCAAGGGCGCCATTCGTATCAAGGCGCCGACCGAAGGCGAGACCATCGTCCATGACCGTGTCCAGGGCGAGGTGCGCTTTCCCAACAAGGATCTCGATGACTTCATCATCCTGCGTTCTGACGGCAATCCCACTTACATGCATGCCGTCGTCGTCGATGATCATGATATGGGAGTCACCCATATCATTCGCGGCGACGATCATCTGACCAACGCCGCTCGCCAGACCGTGATCTACAACGCCATGGGCTGGAACGTGCCGTCCATGTCGCATATCCCGCTGATCCACGGCGCCGATGGCGCCAAGCTGTCGAAGCGGCACGGCGCGCTTGGCGTCGAGGCCTATCGCGCCATGGGCTACCTGCCGGAGGCGCTGCTCAATTACCTGGCGCGCCTTGGCTGGAGCCATGGCGACGACGAGATCATGTCGATCAAGGATATGATTTCCTGGTTCGATATCGGCGATGTCAACAAGGGCGCGGCGCGCTTCGACTTCGCCAAGCTGGAGGCGATCAACGGCGCGCATATGCGCCGCATGAGCGATGCCCAACTGTTCGACATCTTCATCGCTACCCTGCCCTATCTCGAAGGTGGCCCGGCGATCGCCGCGCGCCTGAACGACAGCACCAAGGCGCAGTTGCTGGCAGCGCTTCCGGGCTTGAAGGACCGCGCCAAGACGCTGGTCGAGCTCGTCGATGGCGCGGCCTTCCTGTTCGCCACGCGCCCCCTGCCGATCGACGACAAGGCGGCCCTTCTGCTTACCGACGATGCCCGCAAGATCCTGCGCAGTGCTCACGAAGCTTTGAACGGGCTTGCGAGTGACTGG
>NZ_RZTF01000817.1:0-929 GCF_004023175.1 Mesorhizobium sp. M7A.F.Ca.MR.362.00.0.0 | reverse complement strand
CCGTGGTGTCGCGAGGCGGCACCGCCTCTTCGACCGGGGCATCGAAAACCCCAAGGCACACGAGTGGGGCCCGGCGTCCATTCGGCAGCAGGGGAACGAGCTTGGGTTCGAGCAGGTAGCCCGCCTCATACGAGAAATAGCCGGCAAGCCATTTGCCTGCATCATGCGCGGCTTGTGCTGCTTCCAGAGCCGGTTCGAAATCCCCTGCTTCGTGCGCCACGATGATATCGGCCGGCCGGTCGAAAACGAGCTGGCGCGCGCTTTTGTCATTGCGAAAAATTGCGGCGGGCAGGGACATGGGACTCATGCTGCGGTCTATGAAGCATCAACCGCTCTATATGGGGTGCCGCCCGCGCGCAATCGAGGGAACGGCACGCTGCCTCTTAAAGCCGACGTTTGGGCCAACTCAGGAACCAAGAGCAACGGCGGCGCCGATATGGCGCCGCCGCTTGCAATCTTCAGGTCGTGCCTGGCGATCAGCTGTTGCTGGAGGTTCCGGCTGTTGGAAACTGCTTGGCGAATTCCTTCTCGTTGCCGGCGGCGAGCAGCTTGGCCTGCTCGATCCAGCGTTCGCGCGCGATGCGGCCGTCGAAATTCATGACGTCCTCGATCCGTTTGACATCGGCGGCGGTCCAGGACGCGATCTGGGCGAAGCTGGTGACGCCTTGCGCCTTGAGCAGCTTCTCGTTGACCGGACCGATACCGATCAGCCGGCGCAGATTGTCGGGCTTTCCGGATGCTGGGCCGGATGCTGGCTTGGCTGTTGCAGACTTGGCTGTTGCAGGTTTGCTCGTTGCGGATTTGGCTGGAGCCGAGGTTTTGGTGGCGGCGGGTTTCGCTGCCGGCTTGGCAGCGACCGCTTTCGCAGCGGCCGGTTTGGCCGGCGCCGGCTTTGTGGCGGCGGATTTGGCCGTCACGGGGGTCGACAT
>NZ_RZTF01000816.1:0-934 GCF_004023175.1 Mesorhizobium sp. M7A.F.Ca.MR.362.00.0.0 | reverse complement strand
CACCGTTGAGCTGCTTGTGCATACCATCCATGCCGCCGAGCGAGGTGCCGGCAACGGTCGAGCCGTGATAGGCCATCTTGCGCGAGATGATGCGGTTCTTCTCCGGCTGGCCTTCCAGCACCCAATAGTGGCGCACGAGACGCAGTGCCGTGTCGTTGGCCTCCGAGCCCGACGAACCATAGAACACCTGGTTGACGTGCTTTGGCGCGATCTCCGCCAGCTTCTTGGACAGCAGCACTGGCGTCGGCGTCGAGCATTTGAAGAAGGAGTTGTAATAAGGCAGTTCCTTCATCTGGGCATAGGCGGCCTCGGCCAGCTCGTCACGGCCATAGCCGATGTTGACGCACCACAGCCCGGCCATGCCATCGAGGATTTCAGCCCCCTCGGAATCGTAGATAAAAGGGCCATTGGCATGGGTGATGATGCGCGACCCGGCCCCGCGCATTTCCTTGTGGTCGGTGAACGGATGCAGATGATGCGCGGCGTCGATCTGCTGAAGCTGCTTCAGCGAATAATTCTGATAGGTCATGTCTGATCTTCCCTCTGGATTCTATCCGGCAAGCCGGGGCGAATGCTTCAGAGGCAGAGAGGTGGCGAATAGCCGATGCGGGCGCACAGCCGCAAAAGCTCGGCGCGCAGCGTACGCGGTGACGGCGTCACCGGCGACCCGCAATGCGCGAGCCTCAAATGCGCCAACCAACATCCTGACGAGAGCCATGGCTGGCACCTTAGAGCAAAGGCTGGTCGAGGAGAACCACCCTTTGCTTGGCCCATAACGGAATGAGTCTAGGCCTTGGCTGTCAGCGCCCTCTGCAGGAAGACATATTTCATCGCCGTCTGCGCCGCCTGCGGCCGGCGGTCGCCACGCCCGCCATGACCACCCTCGGTCTCCTCGAAGAACAGCGTCCTGGCATGGCCGGCTTCCTGCAGGCGG
>NZ_RZTF01000815.1:0-935 GCF_004023175.1 Mesorhizobium sp. M7A.F.Ca.MR.362.00.0.0 | reverse complement strand
ATCGTATATATAGTAATCGCCGCCCAGAGTTGACACCGGGATGAAACCATCCGCGCCGTACTGCGGCAATTGGACAAATAGTCCTGACTTGGTGACGCCGGAGATGCGGGCATCGAACCGGTCGTCGACGCGTTCGGCAAGGTAGGCGGCGATCAGACGGTCGACCGTGTCCCGCTCGGCCGCCATTGCGCGGCGTTCCGTGCCGGAAATCAGCACGGCGACATCTTCGAGCCGTGCCGCTTCGTCCTGCGTCAGTCCGCCCGGACCCAATCCGAGTGCGGCAATAAGTCCACGATGCACGATCAAATCGGCATAGCGGCGGATCGGCGAGGTGAAATGGGCGTAGCGCCTCAGGTTGAGACCGAAATGGCCGATGTTCTTGGGCGAGTATTCGGCCTGGCTCTGCGAGCGCAGCACCACTTCGTTGACCAGGCCTTCATTGTCGGCGCCGCGCACACGCTCCAGGATGCCGTTGAACTGGCTCGGCTGCATCTGCGCGCCGCGGGCCAGCGACAGGCCAAGCGTCTGCAGGAACTCGCGCAGCGATTCCTGTTTGGCCAGTGATGGCGCGTCATGGACGCGGTAGACCAGTTCCTGCTTCTTCGCCTCCAGCGTCTCGGCCGCTGCAACATTGGCCTGGATCATGAATTCTTCGATGAGCTTGTGGGCATCGAGCCGTTCCGGCACGATGACGCGATCGACGGTGCCGTCCGGCTTGAGCACGATCTTGCGCTCCGGCAGATCGAGTTCGAGCGGCTGGCGGCCGTCGCGGCCACGCTTGAGGATCGCATAGGCGTCCCACAGTGGCTTCAGCACGGTTTTGAGGATCGGACCTGTCTTGTCGTCCGGCGCGCCGTCGATTGCCGCCTGAGCCTGTTGGTAGGCGAGCTTTGCCGCCGACTTCATCATGATGCGATGGAAGGAGTGCCTGAGCT
>NZ_RZTF01000814.1:0-941 GCF_004023175.1 Mesorhizobium sp. M7A.F.Ca.MR.362.00.0.0 | reverse complement strand
GGTCAGCTACCGCATCGTGCCGCGCGTCCTCGGCCAGGCGCATCGTGCGTTGTCGTCGGCCGAGCGGGCGGCCAATGTGTCGCTGGCCTCTATATCGGATAATCCGGTCTACATCCCGCCCGACGATGCACATCCGCTCGGCCGCTGCATCTCGACCGGCGGCTATCACAATGCCATGGCGACGCCGGCGTTGGACGATCTGGCGGCGATATGGGCCGATATCTGCCTGCTCTGCGACCGCCACGCCTCGAAGCTTCTGAACGGCAAGGTGTCGCTGCTGCCGGATCTGCTGATGACCGGACGTCACTCAGCCGACAGCGACGGCCACGGCAATGTCGGCTACGTGCCGATGGCGATCACCGGCTATCTCGAGCAGGCCAAGCTGGCCGCACAGCGCACCTTCATTCCGGGCACGGAATCGGCTGGCGCGGGGCAGGACGACGTCGCCACGACGGCGTTCTTCGCATGGACAAAGGAGGCAACCGCCGGCCGCTGCGTCAACGCCGCCATGGCGATGCTGGCGATGATCGCCTCGCAAGCGCTGCACGTCACCGAACGCACGCCGCCGCCGGCACTGCGCTCCTTCGTCGATCAAATCAGAGCTATCGTGCCGCCTGTCGGCGCCGATCGCGTGCTGGGGCCGGAGCTTGCCAGGTTGGCGGAATGGTTCACTGAGAAAGTGTTCGAAACGTAGAGATGCCGACAAAGCGGTAGCCGGTGAACTGGTGCGCCTGAACGGATGAAGTTCGAACCTGCCGAGCTTCAGGTGGCCCGCCACCCGAAGCTCGAAGAGCGAAGGGTGGTGCGGACGACGGGAATCGAACCCGTACGATCAGAGATCGAGGGATTTTAAGTCCCTTGCGTCTACCAATTCCGCCACGTCCGCAGGCCAGCCCTTTTCAGACGCCAGACACAGCCCGTCAAGTCGTGTTGTTGAGCGT
>NZ_RZTF01000813.1:0-948 GCF_004023175.1 Mesorhizobium sp. M7A.F.Ca.MR.362.00.0.0 | reverse complement strand
GGATTGAGATACGGGTCGAGTGCGCCCGATACATAGGCGGTTCCCGCGGCCGCAACGGTCCCACCCGCCGCGAACAGGAACGCCTTCAGTGGATTAATCGCCATACTTCCCTACCCCTTAGCCACCTAACGCCGGTCTAGCCTGTTTTACCAATACCGACAAGAAAAAGCCCGGACTTGTTAACTCTTGGGGCTTGACCCGGCTTTCAGACCCAATCACCAATCATCGGCATGAACACGATTCGATCCGTCTGCGTCTATTGCGGCTCGTCTCCGGGCCGCGATGAAACCTATATCAAGGCCGGACACCTGCTCGGACGCTCGATTGCCAAAGCGGGACTGCGGCTGGTCTATGGCGGCGGCACCAAGGGCATTATGGGTGCTGTCGCCGAAGGCGCGCTCAAGGCCGGCGGCAAGGTAACGGGCATCATTCCGCGCTTCCTGATCAACAAGGAAGCGAGCGAAACCGCGCTTGACCGGCTCGATGAACTCTTGATCACCGACAACATGCACGAGCGCAAGCACAGGATGTTCGAGAAATCCGACGCCTTTGTGGCACTGCCGGGCGGGATCGGCACGGTCGAGGAGATCGTCGAGATCATGACCTGGGGGCAGCTTGGCCATCATCGCAAGCCGATCGTCTTCGCCAATGTCAAAGGATTTTGGGATCCGATGCTGGCGTTGCTCGATCACATGGCCGCCGAAGGCTTCATCCACACCGCACAGCGGGTCAAGCCGCTGGTTGTCGACGACCCCGAAGCGATCGTCGCCGCCATCATGGTGGCAGGGTCCTCCGTCGATGCTCCGACCGAGGGCGTGCAGTCGGTGATCGACAAAATGTAGGGGAGTAAGGGAATAGGGCAGTAAGGCAGTATGTGAATTGCCTGGAGTGTCCTGCCCTACTGCCCTACTGCCCTACTGCCCTACTGCCCTACTGCCCTACTGCCCT
>NZ_RZTF01000812.1:0-950 GCF_004023175.1 Mesorhizobium sp. M7A.F.Ca.MR.362.00.0.0 | reverse complement strand
CGCTCTTACAGCTTTCCCGTTAGGATTCTGCGGTCTCGTCCGCTTGTAGACGGTCCCCACCATGCGGCGCCTGGCCCGCTTCGCGGCCTCAAGCTTCGCGATATTCACCGGAGACATCTGGGCGATCAGCCGCGCGGTCTGTTCCGTGGTGTGCCATTCGACGCTCGAGGGATTTTCTTCGACGAGGTCGGCGAAGCATGTGTTGCGGACAGGCGGAGAAGGAAGATTCCACCACAGCCACCGCTTCCGCGCCTTTGCAGGAATCCTTGCGACCGCGTTTTGAAGGCCGCGGGAATGGAAGGGCGCCACCGGCTCCGGCGATAGCATGGCCTCGTGGACCTCGAAATCCCCCCGGACGCCGATGACGAAGAGCCTTGGGCGACTCTGCGGGACAAAAAGTTTTGCGTCGATGACCATAGCGCCATAGCGGTAGCCCGCTTTCGCGAAAGTCTCGGCGATCGCCACGAAGTCAGCGCCTCCGTGGCTGGTCAGAGTCCCGTTAACGTTTTCCAGCGCGATGATCTTCGGACCGCGGCCCTCTGCGATCAGGCCGTTCATAATCGTCCAGAACGGATAGAAGGTTCCCGAACGCTCGCCTTTCAATCCAGCGCCGCCTCCGGCAAGCGACAGATCCTGACAGGGGAATGACCCCCAAGCTAAGTCGGCAGTGCCGGGGAGCTTGTCGATCTTGACTTGCCGAATATCACCGATAGTCAGCTCGCCGCCGGTCCCCCAGTTGACCTGATACGTCAGGCCTTTTTTTACATCGAAATCGTTAGCGAAGGCACACTGCCACTCTGGACCAAGTCCGGCACGCGCCATCCCTCCGCCGGCGAAAAACTCATAAAATGTCCGCATGATCTCCCCGTGATTCGCGCGTAATGCTAGCATACCCCACGCCGAAAATGGTTTACGGTTTGTTCTCATCCGTAACATGCTCACCATGAATT
>NZ_RZTF01000811.1:690-952 GCF_004023175.1 Mesorhizobium sp. M7A.F.Ca.MR.362.00.0.0 | reverse complement strand
GCTAGGCACCGGGGCCTTTTATGAATGTGCGGTCTTTCCAGATGGATGGTCTTACAGTTCTCCGGACGCGCAAGCGACAACGAGGCGCGCACATCTTACCTACACTCCAGTGAGAAGGTGTTATCCACGCGCAGTGCGCTTGGAATCCACATATCGGGGGTCGGGCGAAATTCAGCGGAATCGGTCCATTGGAACGTCGGCGATGGATCAGGAGCCAACGCTTGGAGCGCGCCGCTGCTAAGTTCACGGACCTCCTCTACAT
>NZ_RZTF01000811.1:0-680 GCF_004023175.1 Mesorhizobium sp. M7A.F.Ca.MR.362.00.0.0 | reverse complement strand
CTCTACATGAGGGGCTATGATGGTTCGTTCCACCATTACACTTGACGAAAATATCACCTGAATGAGTCGCCATTCGGACCCGAACTTTGCTGCTTTGTCGAATTCGTTGCGCGACACGAATACACGGTCTGCGGTGGCTCTTACGCACGCCTTCACCTCCAAGCGCTCGGTAGCAGAGGCCCGACGGTTCTCAATGTCGTAGCCGTACCAATCAGAGAGGAGCGCCACATGCACCGGTGAGTATCTCTCATAACGAAGGGCCGACATGATTGCGAGTTCGCCAGCATTGCCGAGCATCTTTCTGCGCTCGTCAAAGGCCGCACGTGTTAGCCGATGATGTATTTCGACGAGCAGCGGTTCCAGGTCCGGCCCAACCCAGGAAAGGGCTTCTAGGTCACTGTCGGGAATGAATTCTGGGGCCAGACGCCCGTCGACAATTGCAGCTCCAATCCACGCCGGAGGGCATCTCTGCAGCAAGAGACGGGCAATGCCCAACAGACTATGTCGATCAGCCTTGCTGTCGAAAGCGGCAAGTACGGGATTGATCGCGACGACATCGGTTATGCTAGCGAGGTTGATATCTACGAGCAGCCTCGCGGTACCTAGGACGTCAGTTGAGGCGGCCATGATGGTTGACTTCCCGCTCGCGGATATCACCCAAGAGTTGAAGTCACCTGAAG
>NZ_RZTF01000080.1:9295-19809 GCF_004023175.1 Mesorhizobium sp. M7A.F.Ca.MR.362.00.0.0 | reverse complement strand
CCGGCGCGGTGCCATGGACCGGTTCGTATAGGCCCTTGTTGTGATCGCCGAGGGAGGCCGACGGCAGCATTCCGATTGAGCCGGCCAACATGGCCGCCGCATCGGAGAGGATATCGCCGAAGACATTGCCCGTCACGACAACATCGAATTGCTTGGGATTTCGGATCAAGGCCATGGACGCCGCGTCAATGTAGAGATGCGTCAATTCCACATCGGGATACTGCTTGCTGACTTCGATAACGACCTCGCGCCACAGCGCCATCGTTTCAAGGACGTTTGCCTTGTCAACCGAACACAGTTTCTTACGTCGTTTCGCGGCGGCCTGGAAGCCCGCATGCGCTATGCGCTCGATCTCGGCATCGGTATAACGCATCGTGTTGATGCCGACACGCGCGCCAGTCTCGTCACGAGAGACACCACGCGGCTGGCCGAAATAGAGATCGCCGGTCAGTTCACGCAAGATGATCAGGTCGACCCCCGTGACAATTTCGGGCTTGAGTGTGGAGGCGTCCACAAGCTCGGGATAAAGCACGACCGGGCGGAAGTTAGCATAGAGACCGAGGGCCTTGCGCAGCTTGAGCAGGCCGTAACCGGCCCCCTCGCTCGGCGCTCGCCTCTCATCCTCAGGAACGCCGGTTCCGCCAAGCAGAATGGCATCAGCTTTGCGTGAGATGTCGAGGGTATCAGGCGGCAGGGCATCGCCGAAGCGCTCCAGCCCCTCACCTCCGATTACGGCTTCTGTGAGTTCGAGCGGGAGTTCACTACCGATGACCGCGTGCAGCGCCCTTACTGCCTCCGCGGTCACTTCCTTACCGATCCCGTCTCCTGGGAGCACTACTATCTTCAAGGCCTTGCCTTTCGAAATTGAGTTGAAGAGGCGGGCGCATTCGCTCGGCCCTCTCTGCGGCAGGACTTATATGGGCCGACCCGGACCCTTCGAAGTCGTCCTTTGGAAAGCTCGCATCGTCGGACGCGACGCACCGGTTAGCCGGCGGACCAGCCTCTCAACTGTTGGTAAGGTGCTTCAACAGCAGCTTCACGGGTGGTGGCAGGCCCTGACTGTCCTGAACGCAGATGTTCCACTGCCTGACTGCCCAAGGCTCGTCGAGCGCGATTGCCGCAAGCATGCCACCCGTTACATAACGGGCGGCACATCCCGCCGGCACGAGGCCGACGCCCATCTGCGCCTCTACCATTGTCGACACCGTCTCGAACCCGTTGACCCGGATTGGCATTTTCAACGGTTTGCTCAGCTCAGCCGCAGCGCGAATGACGAGCATATCCAGAAAACTTCCCCTGCTTGGCCCGATCAGGTCATAATCCGGGAGGTCGGCGAACTTGACGGAAGTTTGCGAGCTTAGCGGGTGGTCCCTGTGAGCCAGCACCACGAGGCGGTCGCTGCGATAGGGGATGTATTTCAAACCGCGACGGGGCACGACGCCACCGAAGACGCCGATATCCGCAGCGTTCTCGGCCACCGCGTCCACGGCCTGCTGGCTGGTGCCCTCCTCCAGATCGATTCGAATGGCCGAATGCGTCCCCAGAAAGTTGCTCAGATCCGACGGCAGATGCTGGATGATCGTCGAAACACTCGCAAAAATGCGGACCTGCCCACTGACGCCACTGGCGTGATGGGCAAGCTCAATCTCCATCTGCTTCAAGTCGCGGAGCACGACGCGCGCATGGTGGAGCAGCGCCTGCGCTGCCGCGGTCAGCTCCAGTCCCTTCGAGCTGCGGTGAAACAAAGGCGTACTGAGGCGTATCTCGAGATCGGAAATCCGCTTGCTCACCGCCGATGCCGCGATGTGCTCGCGATCGGCCGCCTTGGCGATACTCTGCTCTTCGCAAACGGCGACAAACAGCTGAAGCGAAAGAAGGTCAAAACGCAATGTAGCTCCCCCTCTCCGGCATATTCCATCCATGCCAGGCCTGCGAAACACGCAGCCAGTCACTGCTAATAGCTGTTGACCGCACGGATGCAACTGTCGCAAGGGCATCATCGCGGATCGCGAAGCAGCCATTCCAAACTAAGTCTTTTGCGAAAGACCATCGCAGTCAATACGTTCTGGCACGCGCTTGTCGCGAAATCGCCACCGGTTCCCCCGTGGAACATGCTTCAATCAATAATTCAATCAGAGTGCGTCTTCGACCATGAATCGATATGATCTTGAGCAGCGCGTAGCGATTGTCACGGGCGGAGCGCAGGGCATCGGGTTCGCAGTCAGCGAGCGGATGCTGGCATCCGGTGCCAGGATAGCGATCTGGGATCGCGATGGCGCTGCGTTGCAAAAGGCTCTCAATCAGCTTGGACGAACCCGCGACGTGCTTGGGATTGAGACTGACATTGGCGACCTCGCGTCGGTGGAAGCGGGCTTTGCACACACGCTGGAACGGTTTGGCAAGATCGACATACTGATCAACAATGCGGCGTTGGTCGGGCCGAACATGCCGACCTGGGAATATCCACCCGAGGCCTTCGCACAGGTCCTGAGTGTGGGATTGATAGGGACTTTCAACTGCTGCCGCGCCATCGTCCCTCATATGCGGGAGCTTAACTACGGGCGCATCGTCAACCTCAGCTCCATTGCCGGCAAGGAGGGCAACCCCAACGCGGTCGCCTACAGCTCCATGAAGGCAGCCGTGATCGCCTTGACGAAGTCACTGGGCAAGGAACTCGCAGGGCAGAACATCGCAGTCAACTGCGTCACTCCGGCGGTTGCCAAGACGCCTGGGGCAATGGAGCAGTCACCGCAACACATCGAGTACATGCTTGCCAAGATTCCGCGCGGCCGCATGCTCGAACTTGGCGAAGCCGCCTCCATGATCTGCTGGCTAGCGTCAGAGGAGAATTCCTTTACCACCGGCGCGGTGTTCGATCTTTCCGGCGGCAGGGCAACCTACTGACCGTAGCGCCCGTCAAATTCCGCGGCGCACGTGGCGGCGCACCGATCCAACAAGGAGACTGCTGATGCCTTCCTACATATTCGAAAACGCGCGGATCGTTGACGGCTCCAATGAGGACGGCGAGCACGACCGTTTCGTCCGCGTCAGCGGCAATGTTATCGACGAGGTTTCAGACAAGCCGATCCGGGATAGCAACGCGCATCGCTTCGATCTGCGCGGGAAGACTTTGATGCCGGGCCTGATCGATTGCCATGTGCACATCAATTCCGGAGTTGCCGATCCGGCCGAAAACTCGTTTCTGCCAAACGAACTCGTCGCCTATCATTCGGTGCGGATATTGAAGGGCATGCTCAATCGCGGTTTCACCACCGTGCGCGACCTCGGCGGCGCGACTGTGGCTCAGGTCCATGCGATAGAGCAGGGTCTTATCGAAGGTCCTCGCCTGGTCATTTGCGGCAAGGCCATGGTGCAGACCGGCGGCCATTCGGACTATCGGACGCGCTACGACATGATCAGTGGCGACCGTCAACTCGACCAACTCGGCTCGGTAGGACGCATCGTTGACGGCGTCGACGACTGCCGCCGTGCCGCTCGCGACGAGGTTCGCAAGGGCGCCAGATTCATCAAGGTGATGGCCAATGGCGGCGCGGCATCCTCCCATTTTCCTCGGCCATATCTCGGCTATTCGATGGATGAGCTGCGCGCGTTCCAGGACGAAGCCGACAAGGCCAAGATGTATGTGTCGGTGCACACCCACACCGACGAGGCCGTCGCACGTGCACTCGAATGCGGTATTCATTCGATCGAACACGCGACACTTATTACCCCTCAAACCGCTGCCACCGCTGCGAAGCAAGGTGCGATCGTCACGCCGACGATCGCCGCCTATGAAGCGCAGATCCGCGAGGCCGATGCGCTGAAGCTGGATCCCGGCTTTGTGGAACGCCTGAAATGGGTGCGCGCAAGAGGTCCCGAATCGCTGGAGACGATGCGGGCAGCCGGCGTCAAGCTGGCTTACGGCACCGACGTGTTGGGCTCGATGCACAGCTATCAGTCCGAAGAGTTCCTGATCCGCGCGGAGGCGCTGCCGGCGATCGAGGTGATCAAATCGGCAACCCTTACCGCCGCCGAACTCGTCCGTATGGAAGGCAAGGTCGGCGCGATCGCGGCAGGCGCCTTTGCCGACCTCCTCGTGGTCGACAAGGATCCCGTGAAGGATCTGTCTGCGCTGGGCAGTCAAGGCCGCTACATGTCCGCCATCATGAAGGATGGTGCATTCGTGAAGAACCAGCTCGCAGCCTAGGCTCACGCTGGGACCAATCACGCCGCCATCCTTTTGCCAGTCTTGAGATGTCCGCTCTGGGGGCGGACCGGCTGTGTCACTTGGATATCGACAAGTCTTCCGCGTTCACGCCTTACATCGTCGAACGCGACGAGGTCCATCCCATCGAAGGCTCTGAGCGCGCGTCCAGCCAACTATCCCAATGCTGAATTCGACCGCCCTGGTTTCCGCGCATCGCTGGAGGTCGCGCATTTGAGCGAAGTTTCAGTAACTGCTGAGTGGAAGGACATAGCTCGTTCGAAGAGGCGACGCCAAAGCTTTGAAGGGCTGCCCTATTTGCTGTTGGCGCCGATCGCCATACTTCTGGTTCTGGTGATCGTTTATCCGCTGGTTGAGGCCGTGCGGTCTGCCATGACGGACGCATCTTTTGCCCAACTGGGCACGCGCCCGCTTCAGCGGTTTTCAGAACTTCATCAAGCCGGTCAACGACCCGGCCTCCCTCGAGGAGAGCTGTCTTGCCGGAAAGAGGCAAATCCCTTGTCTGGCTGGTTGTTCCCCTCCCGCCACGCTGTACATGGGAGGTTAGTCCATGGAGGACATTCACCCCTTCTTCGGCGCCAACGCTGCGAGCGGAGTGGCTAGCTCCGGCCAGGCCGCAGTCCGGTGGGTCTGAAGCTGCGGGTCGCTGATCGTATTGTCCCAATCGACCGCGAGGAAGCGTTTGCCGGTTATTTTGTCGCCCTCGCTGGTCAAGAGCGCCAGAATCATCGGAGCCATCATCTCGGGGCGGATAAGCGTCTCGCGATCAAGGCCATCCCTATCGGGAACCATGGCCGTGTCTACCGGCCCGCCCGGCAACACGACGTTGACGGTGATGCCTGATTCATCGAGTTCGCGCGACAGCATCATCGACCATGCTTCGAGAGCCGCCTTTGACGGTCCGTAGGGGGAAAAGCCCGGCCGCATCATGGTCAAGTAGCTCGTGCTGACGTTAATGATGCGGCCCCATTTCTGCGGACGCAGGCGCGGAACGACCTGGCGCGACATGTTGAACGTGCCGCAGACATTGGTCAGCATGAATTTTTTCCACAGTTCTTCGCTGACGTCTTCGATCTGCAAGGGGAGAGTCTCGTAATGTGGGTGCACGGCGTTCATGCCGAGCGCGGCATTGTTGATGAGGACATGCAATCCACCGAAATGCTCTGCAGCAGCATCCACGCCCCGTTTGCAATTCGCCGGATCAGTGATGTCGACCTGCAAGGCAAGGAACTTGTCTTTCCCAACGCGCTGCTCAACCCGGCTCACACCATCCAGATTGATATCCATGCCAGCAACACGCACCCCTTCCTTGACAAGCGCTTCAGCAATGGCAAGGCCGATACCTGCACCGGCCCCCGTTATGATCGCAACCTTCCCCTTGAAATCCGAATACGGCATAAATCCTCCCAATTGCGTGGCTTAGTCCGTCGATCGGGAACGTTCCGATGACAACGGGCCAACTAGTCGCCCAGGAGGCGACGCAGTTCTGATAATGATACGACGGCGTTAGCCCCAGTCGCGATTGGGAAGTGATGCATCGTCTCGGACGATGCCACCAGCGCTCATCCTTGGCCACGGCGTCACTTGCCAATCGCGTCGGTCGACCGTCCGCAATTCGGATAGCTCCCATGCAACTCCGTCAAGACCTGCGCGACACCATTTTTGGAAGGACTCAATCGCTGGCTGAGATGCCTGACGCGCCGGGTTTTTCCCTCCTACCCGAAGTCACTCCTGAAACGCTTCCTCGCGCTTCGAGCGTATGCTGGGCAACAGCACCAGGACCAACAGTATCGCGGCCAGAACGATCAGCATGAGGCTGCCGGGCCGGGTGAGGAACACGGTCGGGTCGCCACGGGAAAGCACCATTGCCCGCCGCAGGTTCTCCTCCAGCATCGGTCCCAGCACGAAGCCGAGCAGCAGCGGCGCTGGTTCGAAGTCGAGCTTGATCAGGATGTAGCCGACGAGGCCGAACAGGGCCATTGTGTAGATGCTGAACGAGTCGTTGTAGACGCTGTAAGCGCCGATGCAGCAAATCGCAACGATCGCCGGAGCGAGGTAGTGGTACGGCACCATCAGCATCCGCACCCATATGCCAATCAGAGGCAGGTTAAGCAGGACCAGCATCAGATTGCCGACCCACATCGAGGCGATCAGACCCCAGAACAGGGCCGGCTGCTCAGTGGCGACATTCGGGCCAGGTGTAATGCCCTGGATAACCAACGCGCCGATCATCATCGCCATTACCGGGTTGGAGGGGATGCCGAGCGTCAGCATCGGGATGAATGAGGTCTGCGCGCCGGCATTGTTGGCGCTTTCTGGCGCCGCGACCCCTTGAATAGCGCCCTTGCCGAACTGCGACCGGTTTTTCGAGACACGGCTCTCGACCGCATAGGCCGCGAACGATGCCAGGACTGCGCCACCGCCGGGCAAGATCCCAAGCACGGTGCCGATGCCAGTCCCTCGCAAGACCGGGGCTATGACGCTCTTGAGCTCCGCAGCCGTCAACATGAGTTTGCTCACCTTGCGAACAATTACGTTGCGCTTCTGCTCATGCTCGATGTTGAAGATGATCTCGTTGATACCGAATACGCCCATGCTGAGCGCGACGAAATCGAGCCCGTCGGCCAAGCTCGGTATGCCGAACGTGTATCGCAGCGTGCCGCTCTCGACATCGGTCCCGACCAGGCCAAGCAGCAGGCCCAGCACGATCATCGCGAACGCCTTGAGCAGCGAACCTGACGCAAGCGTAACTGATGCAACGAGGCCGAGCACCATCAGGGAGAAATACTCTGCCGGGCCGAACTTCAGCGCAAAGCCGGCCAGCACCGGAGCGAACAGCGCCAGGATGAGCGTTGCGACCGTTCCGGCGAAGAACGAACCCAGTGCCGCCACCGCCAACGCCTGACCCGCCCTGCCCTGCTTGGCCATCTCGTAGCCGTCAATCGCGGTCACGATCGAGCCGGCTTCGCCCGGCAGGTTGATCAGGATGGCGGTGGTGGAGCTTCCGTATTGCGCACCGTAGTAGATGCCGGCCAGCATTATCATCGCCGTGTCGGGCGACAGGCTGAAGGTCAGCGGCAGAAGCATGGCAATTGTTGCCACCGGCCCGAGACCCGGCAAGACCCCGACAGCTGTGCCTAGCAGGCAGCCGACGAAGCAGTACAGCAGGTTCCACGGGTTCAGTGCCGTCTGGAAACCAAGCTCAAGATTGGAAAAGAAGTCCATGAAAAATGTTCTTCAGCTGGTGATTTTCACGGGCTGGGGGAAGCCGAAGGCCACCAGTAACCGAAAGATAGCCATTGCCCGATGATCGGGATGGGCAATCCGAGCGCATAGACGAAAAGGAAGGCGCAGACGAGAGACAGCACGAGGGCTAGCGTGATGGAGGGGATCCACTTCGTGTAGCTGCTGGCCATGGTCGTCGCCAGAATGCAGAGCGCCAGCGAGATGAACAGGCCGAGCCCTTTGAGGGTTAGGGCGAAGACCATGATCGAGCCCAGGACGAGGACAAGCGCACGCCAAGGGATCGTCAGCGCCTCGCCTGCCCCGCTTTTTGAACGCAATGCGTTAACGATGATGGCAAGCCCCAGAACGACCATCAGCAGGCTCAGAATGATCGGAAAGTAGCCCGGCCCCATTCGCGAAGCGCTGCCGACCGTCAACCCGCGACCGAAGTAAAGGAACGCTGCACCGGTGGCGAGCACCAGCGTCCCACTGATCACGTCTCTCGGCTTTTCAAGTTGAGATGGCATCGTGAGGACCCGGTGCATAAATCATAGGCCGAAGCAGCAGGAGCCATGGCAGGTCAGAACCTGCCTGGGTCGGGGTGGTTGATGCCGCTTGGCGATATGGGGCTAATGGCGGATTTCGCATCGAAAACTCCAATCCGCAAGCAACGTTCATGCCAGACTTAGGGCGGCCCAAAACGAATGAGCCGCCCGCGACGAACCGTCAATCGGTAATCCGGATGTTCTGTTTTTCGGCGATGGTCTTGAACGTGTCGAGTTGCTTGACCACGAAATCCTTGAACTCAGCGCCGGCAAGCGGCGAAGTATACAGGCCAGAGTCAGCCAGACGCTTTGCCACTTCCGGCTTGACCAAGGCGTCGGCGACGGCCTTGCTCAGCTTGTCGGTGACTTCCTTAGGCATGTTCGCGGGACCCATGAGGGCGAACCAGCCCGTGACGGTGGCGTCGCCGAGGCCGGCTTCGGCCAAAGTCGGCACATCCGGCACTACCGGTACGCGCTCGGGAGAGGTCACGGCCAGCAGCTTGATGGTGCCAGTGTTGAGATGGGCGGAGATGTCCTTCACCGTGCCGAACATGCCGTCGATCTGGCCTCCGACGAGGTCGGTCACAGCACCGGCAGCACCTTTGTAGGCGACGTGGGTGATGTCGATGCCTGCCGCCAGGGCCATACGCACACCCTCAATGTGCAGCGAACCGCCAACACCCGAAGAGCCGTAGTTGAACTTGCCGGGATTGGCCTTCGCGTATTCGACGAAATCTTTCATGGCGTTGAGCGGCAGCTTCGTGCTGACAGCGAACACCAGTGGAAACTCGACGACCCGGGAAATGAAGGTCAGGTCGTCCGGGATCTTGTAGGCCACGTCCGGCTTGACGGCCGGCAGTATCGCAATCGCGTCGTTGTTGCCAAACAGAAGCGTATAGCCATCTGGATCCGCGCGCTTGACGGCATCAACGGCGATCGCCGAAGAGGCGCCGGGGCGGTTATTGACGATCACCGGCTGTCCGAGGCTGGTCGACAGTGACTCGGCGAGGACGCGGGCGGCGAAGTCGGTTGCGCCACCGGGGAGGTAGCCGACGATTACTTCGATCGGCTTGTTCGGATAGTCATCAGCCGCCTTGGCGCAGTTGGCGCCAGCGAGCGACAGCAGTACCAGCGACAGCGCTGTCAGCATGGCATGGGCTGATTTTTTGTAGGATCCAATCATTCTTCTCTCCCTTTTTATTGCTTCTTCGAGGCTTCCATCCCGCAGCGAGACTTTGCTAGCGTCACGTCCCAAAGGAACCGTAGACAGCGCACCCGAGGTCCTGCCGCCAACTAAAAGCCCATCACCGTTCCTCTTGGCCTCCCGCGGCACTTCGCGACGGCATGGCCGACGGCGCAGTACGGCGACCTTATAAAAAGAAACGGCGCAAAAAGGTGAGTCGTAGATTCTTATGCCGGCATCGCACACTGCGAGGATAAGGCTTCTGCTCGGAGCCAGGTGCCGCGGTATGCTTTACCGATAGACGGCGGAGCGGAGAGAATATGGCAAAGCATGGTAGAGCGAGCCAGGCCCGGTTGCGCAGCCGCAAGCATTACGAATGAGGGTGAGCGAGGAACCGTTCCGCTTCGATGGCGGCCATGCAGCCGAGGCCGGCAGCGGTTACCGCCTGCCGATAGACATCGTCGCTTACATCGCCTGCCGCAAAGACGCCCGGAACGTTGGTGCGCGTCGATCCAGGCTCAACCCAGATGTAGCCACCGGGCTTCTGTCGGAGCTGGTCGCCAAAGACCCGGACGGACGGGCTGTGGCCGATCGCGACGAACAGCCCGTCGGCAGGCAGGTTCTGCACAGCACCCGTTCTGGCATGCCTGAGGCGAATGCCTTCGACGGAGAGCGCCGGTTCTTCGTTGCCCAGAACTTCATCCACTACATGCTCCCAGACGACCTCGATTTTCGTGTCGTTGAACAGTCGTTGCTGCAGGATTTTCTCCGCTCGCAAACTGGCACCACGGTGCACGAGCGTGACCTTAGACGCATATTTGCTGAGGAATAGCGCTTCCTCGGCCGCGGTGTTGCCCCCGCCAACCACCACGACGTGCTTGCGGATGAAGAATATGCCGTCGCATGTAGCGCAAGCGGAGACACCGAAGCCGCGGAAACGCTCTTCCGAAGGCAGGCCAAGCCACCTGGCCTGGGCGCCGGTCGCGATGATGAGCGCCTCGGTCTCGTAGCGCTTGCCGGACGACGTGATTACCCTGAACGGCCGCTCGCTGAGATCGGCGGTTTCGACATGGTCAGTGACGATAGTCGCCCCGCAGTGTTCCGCCTGTTTCTGCATCTGCTCCATGAGCCATGGGCCCTGGACGATGTCGGGGAATCCCGGATAGTTCTCGACATCCGTGGTTACCGTCAGCTGTCCACCAGGTTGCGGCCCACAGATCAGCACGGGATTGCACAGCGCGCGTGCCGCATAGATGGCGGCGGTGTAGCCCGCCGGCCCCGACCCGATAATGATGACCCGTGTGCTCATTCGTTCGCCCAGGATTGCTGGTGGGTT
>NZ_RZTF01000080.1:8112-9261 GCF_004023175.1 Mesorhizobium sp. M7A.F.Ca.MR.362.00.0.0 | reverse complement strand
CCGGCTCGACGGTATTGCCCGCCCGCCTCGGTTATCCGCTGCCTCGCGCCCGCTCCGAAAAGCAGCGGTCCGACGTAGCCATCAGCTGGCATGGCGGGAGAGGCCGTCGTTGGCAACCGCGGCGGCGCTATTCCCAGAGGGCGACCGGCATCGGCAGACCGTCATAGAGTTTCGCGTCGACAGTCTTGGAGAGAGGAATATCAAAGCCTTCGAGTACCGCCTGCAACTGGCGCGTATGCTGCGCCGAGTGCCAGGTCTGGCGCTCAAGTACCTCCCAGCCCGAACGCACGCCATAATAAGTCCGGACGGTCCATAGGCAGGCGCGGTCCTGCAAGCCATCCCACCAGCCCGTCAGGGTCGCGATCGATGCGTCGGCAAAAGCAAGGATGTCGGCATTGTTCTTCATGTCATCAGGCGCGGGAAGATTGACGTAGTGCGCCCAATCCTCGAATTCTCCCGCGACGTTGCGGACGAACACGTCAGGTATCTGGAAGATGTGATAGGCAAGGCCAAGGACCGTTCGCTCCAGGCGGTTCGGAATGGGATGGTGGCCGAGCTTGTCCATCGGAATCTCCACGATCAGTGATCTCGCTACCGCGAGAAATTCCTGCCAGCGCCGATGGAGCTCTTCAGGCGGCAGTCGCTCGACGCCGTCTCGCTTCCTGCCGACGAACTCGGCGACCTGGTCGAGCGACTGGGCAAAGGTGAACTTCTCGCCGCGCGATACTACAGGCAAAGACTTCGCGCCGAGCTTGGCGAGGTCGGCTGCGCCTTGCTCGTTCTCGAGCAGGTTCACGGATTCGAACGGCACGCCGAGACTGGTCAGGAACTCCTTCGTCTTGACGCAGGCCGAGCATCCAGGCACCCAGAAAACCCTGATCGGATCGGTGTACATGTATAAATCTCCTGCTCTTGAACCGAGAATCTTGAAATCCTTCGACTTGCGTGCGGCGCGGCGGACCACGCGATCCCAGTCGGGATCAGCCGGCAAACTGTAGCGTCCCCGGATTGTCTAAGGCGTCGTGGGCAGCAACTGAAGACGCCATTCGGGAAGGGGGGCATCGTGATCGGCGATGTGCCGGGCCGCGGCATCGTCGGGCACGATGCTTTCCTTCCCGTTTGCGACTTTCGATCATGGAAGCCTGCTTT
>NZ_RZTF01000080.1:0-8103 GCF_004023175.1 Mesorhizobium sp. M7A.F.Ca.MR.362.00.0.0 | reverse complement strand
TAAGAGAGGCCGAGACTGGCGCCACGTCCGCGTCGGCGCTCTCGTCTGCACCATGAAGGGGCAAAGAGAGCATTCATGCCGAGCAGCCGGTCAAACGCTATCAGAGCGGGGCATGCTCCATTTGGCCCGGGGGTGTGCCGGCGAAGATGAGCTGGGCTCCTACCACCCGCCGTTCCCGTAGGTTCTCACCACCAGACGGATGCGGGCGCCAACATTGAGGGATTGTGAATGCGACTTGCGGGTAAGACTGCGCTGATTACCGGCGGAACGAGCGGCATCGGGCTTGCTGCGGCGCGGACATTCGTCCGCGAAGGCGCGCGTGTGGCGCTCTGCGCACGCGACGGCAAGAAAGCCCAGGCGCTGGCAGCCGAGCTGGGTCCGGGCAGTGTCGGCGTCCATATGGACGTCTCCGACCTGGACTCCATCGCGGCTGGTGCGGTGCTTGCCTCGGAAGCGCTCGGAGGCATCGACATCGTCTTCGCCAATGCCGGCATCACCGTGTTCAAGCCGTTCGCCGACTGGACCGGCGAGGATTTCGATAAGCTTTTTGCTGTCAACACCAAGGGCCAGTTCTTCACGGTCCAAAAGGCAGCACCCTTCATGCGCGATTGCGGCGTGGTGATCCTGACGGGGTCGATCGCCGCCAAGACCGGTCAGCCCAATATGGCACTGTACGCGGCTTCGAAGGCTCCGGCCTTGGCCCTAGCCAAGGCGATTTCGGCAGACCTCTTGTCGCGCCGCATCCGTGTCTTCTGCCTGTCGCCAGGACCAACCAAGACCGCCGTGTTCACCAGCGAAGGACCGTTCGCCAACGGCGCCGAAAAGGCGCTGGCGACCGTTCAGGCACGCGTGCCGATCGGCCGCGCCGCCGATCCATCCGAGCAGGCGGAAGTGGCGCTTTTCCTCGCCTCCGACGCCTCGTCCTTCATGCTGGGCACCGAGATCGTCGTTGACGGGGGCAAGAGCCAGCTTTGAGATGACCGCTCGGCGGGCCTGTCCCTTGAAAGAGATGCGGCATCGTTAGGAGCCAGCTAACTGCACTGGCTTCCAAGCCCCAGGGGCCCCCCGTGTTGCTTGAAGAGAAGTAGTTTGGACGGTCTGTTCGGATCGACGCCCGTTGCAGGGAGTCGGGTTGGATGCGCCCGTGGACGAGCGTCGGGAGGGGAAGCTGTCCACCCGACACGCCTTGGCCAGAATCGATGGTGAGCCGATCAACTCGGTGCGACAATCGCCAGTCATCGCGCGTTGCGATGACACCCTTCCCAACAAAGACTCCTTGGGGCGGACGTCACTACGTTAGAAAATGGCCCCGAACGTATCGGCGGGCGCCATGCTACTCACCGGCTGCGGCTGAGCATCACCGCCTTTGGTTGCTTGCTTCGTTTGATCTGCTTCCTATGGGAGAAAAATATGATGAGCTTAGGCCGGCCTCGCGCGGCTCTCACCATGCTGGACAAGATCTGGTCGCAGCACAGCATCCTCGACCGCGCGGACGGTGAGACGCTGCTCTATGTCGACCGGCATCTCATCCACGACGGTTATCAGCCAGCATTCGAGTTCCTGCGGGCGCGCGGCTTGCGCCCGAGAGCTCCTCATCAAATTTTCGGCACGCCCGACCACTACGTGCCGACTGACGTGCGTCAGGTTGCGCGCATTCCCAGCGCCGAGCGCCGCGGCATGGTCGAGTCGCTGATGGAGAACGCCAAGGAGCTCGGCTTCACCGTGTTTGAACTTGCCGACAGCCGGCAGGGCATCGTGCATGTCATCGGCCCCGAGCAGGGCATCAGCCAGCCGGGCATGACCATCGTTTGCGCCGACAGTCATACCTCGACGCACGGCGCGCTGGGCGCTCTGGCGTTCGGCGTCGGCATGACGCAGGCAACGCAGGTGTTGGCCACCCAAACGCTATGGCAGCGCAAACCGAAATCCATGCGGATTTCCGTCGAGGGCGAACTGGGCTTCGGCGTAAGCGCCAAGGACGTCATTCTCGCCATTATCCGTAAGATCGGCGCCGCTGGCGCGGTCGGCTATGTCATCGAATATGCCGGCTCCGCCATCCGTGATCTGACCATGGAAGGCCGCTTGACTGTCTGCAATATGTCGATCGAGGCCGGCGCGCGCGCCGGCATGATCGCGCCAGACCAGGTGACGTTCGACTATGTGAGGGGCCGGCCCTATTCGCCCTCGGGAGAAGCCTGGGACAAGGCGGTCGAGCGCTGGTCGCAGCTCGGCTCGGATCCCGACGCCGTGTTCGACAGGGAAGTCACACTCGACGCGGCCGAGATCGCGCCGATGGTAACCTGGGGCACGAGCCTTGAGGACGTCGCTCCAATCGACGCGCTAGTGCCAGACCCGGATCGCGCCAACACCGCCGAGCGCCGCGAAGCCATGTCGAAGGCGCTTACATATATGGGACTCGAACCCGGCACGTTGCTGGCTGAAATCCCGGTCGACCGGGTATTCATCGGCTCGTGCACCAATGGCCGGATCGAGGACTTGAGATCCGCCGCGGCGGTCGTCAAAGGCCGGACGGTCCATCCGAGAGTCGAAGCTTGGATCGTGCCTGGGTCTGGCCTGGTCAAGGCTCAGGCGGAGGCTGAGGGGCTGGACAGCATCTTCCTCCACGCCGGTTTCGAGTGGCGCGAGGCGGGCTGTTCGCTTTGCCTGGGAACCAATGGCGAGACCGTGGCTTCCGGCAAGCGCTGCGCCTCGACCTCAAATCGTAATTTCGTCGGCCGACAGGGCCGCGGCGCACGTACCCACTTGATGAGCCCGACCATGGCGGCCGCAGCCGCTATCACCGGCCACCTCACCGACGTTCGCCAGTTTCAGCGAGGAGAATGACCATGGAACCGTTCAAGTCGGTCACGGCGACAGCCGTTCCCTTTCCTGGCGTCAATGTCGATACCGACCAGATCCTGCCGGCGCGCTTCCTTTCGAAACCCCGCGCCGAGGGCTTTGCCCAATATCTCTTCCACGATCTGCGCTTCGACGACGGCGGCAAGGAGCGGGAAAATTTTGTACTCAACACGCCACCCTATCGCCACGGCGAGATCTTGGTTGGCGAAGATAATTTCGGTTGCGGCTCGTCGCGCGAAAATGCCGTCTGGGCGGTTGCGGACTATGGTTTCCGGGTTGTCGTCGCGCCAAGCTTTGGCGACATCTTCTTCTCCAACAGCTTGAAGAACGGTCTGCTGCCAGTGGTACTGAAACGCGACGCAATCAGCAGCATCATGATCCAGCTCAAGGAACAACAGGGGGCGACCATTGAGGTCGATCTCGCCGCACAGACTCTGACCGCCCCGAACGGAGCGGTCCATTCCTTCGAGATAGATGAGTTCTCCAAGCACTGCTTGCTAAACGGCATCGACGAACTCGACTACACGCTGTCACAGAAGGACCAAATCGATGCCTTCGAGAAGCGCCACGCGGCCGAGCAGGGCTGGACCGTTCCGGACTGATAAGCGCGAATGCCTTCATCGCCCAAATGGCAGGTTTGGCGTAGCAAGGAACTTGTTGTCTATCGGCCGCGACCTTCCGGCTTTTGCGGCCGCCACGACTGCCGACTACGTCTTTAGAACGAGAAGTCATGTCGAGGAGTGACCCCTAAAATGAAGTTGTTGCATTATGGCCCGTTGGGCCAGGAAAAGCCCGGAATGCTCGATAAGGACGGCCGCATCCGCGACCTATCTGGCAAGGTGGCCAACTTTGCCGGTAGTACGTTGCTTCCGGAAAGTCTTGACGCACTACGCGCCATCGACCCGATGACCTTGCCCTTGATCGAAGGCAACCCGCGCCTCGGTGCCTGCGTTGCCGGCACCGGCAAGTTCATCTGCATCGGCCTGAATTATTCCGACCACGCCGCAGAGACGGGCGCGACGGTGCCGCCGGAGCCGATCATCTTCATGAAGGCCACGTCGGCCATTGTCGGCCCCAACGATCCGGTCGAAATCCCGCGTGGATCACTCAAGACCGACTGGGAAGTCGAGCTCGGCGTCGTCATCGGCAAGACCGCAAAATACGTGTCGGAGGCCGAGGCGATGGACTATGTCGCGGGCTATTGCGTCATCAATGACGTTTCCGAGCGCGCCTTCCAGGCTGAACGTCAGGGCCAGTGGACCAAGGGCAAGTCCTGCGATACGTTCGGACCGACCGGCCCGTGGCTGGTGACGGCCGACGAGATCGACGACCCGCAGAACCTCAAGATGCATCTCGAGGTCAACGGGCGCAAATTCCAGGACGGCTCGACCAAAACGATGATTTACGGCGTCCGCTATCTGGTGTCCTACCTGTCGCAGTTCATGAGCCTGCTGCCGGGAGACATCATCTCCACCGGCACCCCTCCTGGCGTCGGCCTAGGCCAGAAACCGAACATCTTCCTCAAGGCAGGCGACGTCGTTACGCTCGGCATCGAGGGCCTCGGCATGCAGCGTCAGGAGTTCTACCAAGGCTGACAGGGGCACACGCCCTGCACAGCGGCAACGGTTCGGGAAACTCGGCTACGACAACGTCGCGGTGCGCGCGGGCGACGCACCATGGGCTGGCCGGACGCCGCGCCCTTCGACGCCATCCTGGTGGCGGCTGCCGCGCCCGCCCCGCCGCCCGCCCTGCGCGAACAGCTCGACATCGGTGGCCGGCTCTTGATCCCGTCGGCGAAGACCCTACAGCCAGCGTCTCGTCAGGACCGCACGAAGGGCAGCCGCGACCTACAGGGAGGAGGATTTCGGCGGCGGCCGGTTCCTCCCGCTCATCGGCGAACAAGGCGGGCCCGAAGAGGACTGACGCGCGGCGCCAACCGTTCCCAATCCGGCCGCGCTTGACGCTGCCGGATTGTCGCTTAAGGACTAGCGGTTCCACCCAACAAAGGCAGAACGGCATGTTCCATCCCGATTTCACGACGCTCAGAATCTTCCTTGCCGTCTACAATCTGGGCAACATCAGCAAGGCGGCGGCGCGCGAGAACATCGCGTCGTCGGCGATCAGCAAGCGCCTCCACTCGCTTGAATCGGAACTCGGGGCGCCGCTGTTCTATCGGCATTCGCGCGGCGTCGAGGCGACGCCCGCCGGCGAGATGCTCGCCAAGCACGCGGCGACCCTGTTCAGCCAGATCAACCGGATGACCTCGGAGATGAGCACCTTCGCCTCCGGCGTCGCCGGCCAGGTGCGCATTCACGCGCACACCTCGGCCATCGTTCAATACATGCCGAGCCAGATCGCCAGCTTCACCAAGGCCTATCCCTCGGTGAAGATCATCCTGGTCGAGGATTCGAGCCTCGGCGTCCTGCAGGCGACGATCGAGGGCCTGACGGACATCGGTATCCTGGCGGGCAACATGGCCTTCCCGGATGCGCTGGATGTCTTCGACTACAGGCACGACAAGCTGGTGGTTCTGGTTCCGGCCGGGCACCCGCTCAGCACGTCGGGCGGGGTGCGCTTTGCCGACACGCTCGGCTTCGACCATGTCGGGCTCGCCGTCACCAGTTCGCTCGGCACCCTGCTCGCGGGTGCGGCCGACGCGCTCAGCATGACGCTGAAGACGTGCATCGAGGTGAAGACCTTCGAATCGGCCGTGCGTATGGTCGAGGCCGGGCTCGGCATCACTATCCTGCCGGACGGCGTGCTGGCCGACAAAGTTGGCAACGACCGGGTCTGCGCCATTCCGCTGCTCGACGAATGGTCGACGCGTCCGCACGTCATCTGCGTCCGCAACGACCGACAGCTGACGACCGCGGCGCTGTTCATGCTCGATCACCTGCGGTCCGTCCCATAGCGGTGATCGCCAGCCGCCGCCGATCGTCGCTGTTTGATAAGGGGGGCCTGCCGAACCGATACTGTCGCGTCGGCGGCAGCCATCATAACGTCGCGCCGTGTTCACCAGCATCGGGTCCAGGATCGCAAACCGGTCTTCGGCAAGCGCGATGCATCCATTCAAAGCGTGGGCGTCCATCCCCGTCGGGGAGATACGGCGCTCCGGGAGAATTTCATGAGAGAGAACTCTTTTCGGCTCGCGATCATGCCGGGCGACGGCATCGGCGTCGAGGTTATGGAGGCGGCGACGGCGGTGCTGGAGGCGATCGAGAAGCGTCACGACATCGGCTTCAAGATGGAGCGCGTCAATGGCGGCGCCCGCCAGTATCAGGAGACCGGCGTCGCCATGACCGAAGAGGGATTCGAGGCGGCCGAACGGGCCGACGCCATCCTGTTCGGCGCCATGGGTTCGCCGGACATCCGCCATCCCGACGGCACCGAGCCAGCCCCCCAGCTCGACATGCGCTTTCGCATGAAGCTCTACGCGGGCCTGCGCCCGATCCGGGCCATTCCCGGCGTGCCGCTGGCTCTGGCTTCGCCGCGCGCTTCCGAGATCGATTTCGCGCTGGTGCGAGAATCGACCGAGGGGCTGTTTGCCTCGCGCGGCAAGGGCATCGTGACCGACGACAAGGTCGCCACCGACACGATGCGGATCACGCGCGACGTCACCGAGCGGGTGTCGCACTTCTCCTTCAAGCTCGCCGAGCGACGCGCCCGGCGGCGCAAGCGCAAGGGCACGGTGACGCTCATCGACAAGTCAAACGTGTTCCGGTCGTTCGCCTTCATGCGCAAGATCTTCTTCGAGGTCGCCTCGCAGCATCCCGACGTCACGGCGGCCCAGCATTCGATCGACGCCACCGCGCTCGACCTCATCCGCCGGCCGTGGGATTTCGACGTGATGGTCACCGAGAACATGTTCGGCGACATCCTGTCGGACCTGGGGGCCGGGCTCGTCGGCGGAATGGGCTTCGCGCCGTCGGCCGATATCGGCGACGACCACGCTTTGTTCCAGCCCTGCCATGGCACCGCGCCCGACATTGCCGGCCAGGGCATCGCCAATCCGGTCGCGATGATCCTGTCGACCGCCATGATGCTCGACTGGCTCGGCGCCCGCCATAGCAGCGAGGCCTGCCTGGAAGCAGCCGACGAGATCGAGACCGCCGTTGACGCGGCGTTTGGCGCCGGCTCGGTTCGTCCCTATGACATTGGCGGCAGCGACGGCACGGGCGCGATCGCCCGGGCGATCATCGAGCGGCTGGCACCGCGCGCCAGGGTCTGAAACGCCAGCTTCAGGGTGGAATTCATGGCACTATCTCTTCCCGAAGCGCTCGACCTCAGCGGCCAGCGCATTGTCGTCACCGGCGCGGCGAGCGGGATCGGCCGGGCGACGGCAAGCGCTCTCGCCAGCCTCGGCGCCGACCTGCTGCTCGCCGATGTCTCGAGCCTCGACGCGACCTGTGCCGATCTCATCGCCCACAACGTCGTTCCCGAAACGGTCCAGGGCGACCTCCTGACGCCCGGCGCCATAGCCCGGCTCTTCGCCTCCGGGCCGGTCCGCGCGGTCGTCCATTGCGCGGGCATCGTTCCGACGCAGATTCCCTGGGACCAGGACCCAAACTGGGAAGCCCGCTTCGCCCGGACCATGGCGGTCAACGTCCGGCTGCCGATCGAACTCGGTCACGCCGGCATCGCCCACATGGCCGGGAACGGCGGCGGCCGGTTGATCCTCATCGGCTCGCTGGCCGGCTGGCACGGCGGCACGCTGACGACGACGCCGCCCGATTACGTCACCTCCAAGGGCGGGTTGCACGCGCTGGTCCGCCTGCTTGCCCGCAAGGCTGCGCCGGGCGGCGTTCTGGTCAACGGCGTCGCCCCCGGACCGGTCGTGACGCCGTTCAGCGCCAACATCGACTTTCCGCGCGAAAACTTTCCGCTCGGACGCATGGCCACCGCCGAGGAGATCGCCTGGCCGATCGCCTTCCTATGCACGAAGGGGGCGAGCAATTTCTGCGGCGAGATCGTCAACGTCAATGGCGGCGTCTTCTTCGCCTGATGACGGGCCGTTGACAACATGAGCGACAGCTTCGATCTCGACCGCGCGGCAGAGGGACTGGCGAGCGCATGGCGCGCCGGTGCGCAGCCGGCCGGATTGCGCGCCGACGTACGGCCGCGCAGCCTCGCCGAAGGCTACGATGTCCAGGACCGGCTGATCGCGCTCCTCGGCCATGCGGTCGTCGGCTGGAAGATCGGCCTCGCCGGGCGCAACTTCTATCGCGGCGCCGGTCTCTCCCGCCC
>NZ_RZTF01000810.1:0-953 GCF_004023175.1 Mesorhizobium sp. M7A.F.Ca.MR.362.00.0.0 | reverse complement strand
GGTCACCGGCACCCCGCTGGCGAGCCCCGAAGTGCTTGGCGTCGGCACCGGCGCCGGTGCCGGCCTGACAGCCGTGCTGATGGTCAGCGCCACGGCCGATCTCGGCTGGCAGCTCGCCGGCTCAGCCCTGGGCTCACTGGTGGCCTTGATTGCCATGCTGGCCCTTGCCGCACGAGCAAAGTTCGGTGCCGAGCGGCTGCTGCTTGCCGGGATCGCCATGAGCGCGCTCTGCAGCGCTGCGATCACCGCGACGATCGCCATGGGCAACGCGCAGTCCTACATCCTGTTGCGCTGGCTGAGCGGCTCGACCGGCCAGGCGTCGACGCTCGATGCAGGGCTAGCACTCGCCTGTCTGTTGCCGCTGACATTGCCGCTGTTCCTCGCCGCGCGCTGGCTCGACATCCTGCCGCTCGGGTCCGACAGCGCACGCGGGCTGGGCGTGCCGGTCGCCGGCGGACGATTGATGCTGATCGTCGTTGCCGCGCTCCTCACCGCGCTGGCCGCCATGGTCGTCGGACCGTTGAGCTTCGTCGGCCTGATCGCGCCACACCTTGCCCGTCTGGTCGGCTTTTCCCGCGCCCGCGTCCATCTCGCCGGAGCGATGCTTCTGGGCGCCCTGCTGATGATCGTCTCGGACTGGCTGTCGCGCATGGCTGCCTTTCCCTACGAACTGCCCGCCGGCCTGTTCGCTTCGCTGCTTGGCGGGCCGTATCTCGTCTACCTGCTTGCCAAGGGCGTGCCGCGCCAGGGCTGACGGGTTCCGAAATGCTATGAGGTTCTATCCATAGGGCTAGGCCAGTGCGGCCAAGCTGGCGCGCATCGATCGGTCATGTTCCGGCAGCCGTGATACGGTCGGCAGGCCGCGGGCTTCCTGGGCACCGAAGCCCAACCGTGTCAGACAGGCGCGCGCCAAGGCCGCATTGCTGTCGATGACGACCAATCCATTGATATCG
>NZ_RZTF01000809.1:0-959 GCF_004023175.1 Mesorhizobium sp. M7A.F.Ca.MR.362.00.0.0 | reverse complement strand
GGCAAGAACCGCGCCCGTGAACTCAGGCAGCAAGGCGAAATCTACGAATTGTACCTGCGGCCGGAATATCAGGGCATCGGGCTCGGCAGCCGCCTGTTTTCGGCGGCCAAGGCGCGGCTGGCCGATCACGGGCTGAAAGGCATGGTCGTGTGGGCGCTGGAAGACAACCAGAACGCGCTTGCCTTCTATGCCGGCGCTGGCGGCCGCGATGTAGCCGAAGGCGTCGAGATCTTCGAGCAGAAGGCGCTCAAGAAGGTCGCTTTCGTCTGGGAATGACAGCCCGGCCCTTCGGCCATTGCCCTCCCGATTTCAGCCAGCACCATTCGCCGCATTGCACCATGACGCGCCGCCCGCTATCGATCGTCCATCGAGAGAGGGATTTAAGCCATGCGCATTGAAGCCATAGCCAGCGGAAAGAACCCGCCTGAGGACGTCAACGTCATCATCGAGGTGCCGATCGGCGGCGAGCCGATCAAGTATGAGATGGACAAGGAAGCCGGCACGCTGTTCGTCGACCGCTTCCTGCACACCTCGATGCGCTACCCCGGCAATTACGGCTTTGTGCCGCACACGCTGTCGGGCGACGGCGATCCGATCGACGTGCTGGTCTGCAACACGCGCGCCCTGGTGCCGGGCTGCGTCATCAACGTCAGGCCGATCGGCGTGCTGATCATGGAAGACAATGCCGGCCAGGATGAGAAGATCATTGCCGTGCCGTCGCCGAAACTGACGCTGCGCTACGAGAACGTCACTGAATACACCCAGCTGCCCGACATCACGCGCCAGCAGGTGCAGCACTTCTTCGAGCACTACAAGGATCTCGAGCCCGGCAAATGGGTCAAGATCGAAGGCTGGCACGATTCCAAATATGCCAAGAAGATGATCGTCGACGCGATCGAGCGGGCCAAGGCGAGCAAGTAGCCCAACTTCGTCATACCAGGGCGGAGCAGCCGCAAAGC
>NZ_RZTF01000808.1:0-966 GCF_004023175.1 Mesorhizobium sp. M7A.F.Ca.MR.362.00.0.0 | reverse complement strand
ACATCGGCGATGGCTTTACGAGCGGTAACCGCACATGGCGGGCGCCCGATAAGAAGAATCCGGCTCGGGCCATGTCAATGCGTCCGGAGACACCTGAAGGTCTCAAACCAAAGGATCTGATGGGCATTCCCTGGCGGCTGGCGTTCGCCTTACAGGATGATGGATGGTATCTCAGAGCCGATGTCATCTGGAACAAGCCGAACGGGATGCCTGAAAGCGTTCGAGATCGCCCGACGAGGACGCACGAATACCTCTTTATGTTTTCTAAGGAGGAGCAATATTTCTATAATCGAGACTCGGTTCGAGAAGGCAATGGGCGGAATCTTCGCTCGGTTTGGAACGTCAATACACTGCCTTTTGCGGGAGCTCATTTCGCGACTTTCCCTCCCAAATTGATCGAGCCCTGCATCCGTTCATCAAGCCGCCCCGGCGACTTCGTACTAGATCCCTTCTTTGGCTCGGGGACCGTCGGTCTGGTAGCGCAGGAGCATGGTCGCTCATACGTTGGCATTGAACTTCACCCCGCTTACGTTGCCCTGGCCGCCGAGCGGCTGTGTCACTCCGATGGATCGATTATCCGAGTGGCCGCATGATACCGTCTCCGGAATTGCAGATAGAATTCAGCGTTGCATTGGCTGAAATTCGCCAGTTAATGCTTCAAGAAGCGCTCAAAGAGACCGTTCGGAAGCTCGACATTCCATCGTTGGACCGGGAGCTGGCGGCCAACGTCCCGGGCCATAGTTTGACGCAACTCGCCAGTCACGGCATTCGCGGCGAAATGTTGTTTCCCGTCCCGTTGGTCTTAACCGCGAACCCTCGCTTGATCGGTTACTACCGCCTCCTCTACGGCTATAGCCAAAAGGAATTCTACACAACGGCAACTGGAGCGGGCCGCTTTATTTCGATGGAGACGAAGGGGATCCTACGCTCGGCTTTGTCGCCCGACATCGAAACGCTGTGCAAAGA
>NZ_RZTF01000807.1:320-976 GCF_004023175.1 Mesorhizobium sp. M7A.F.Ca.MR.362.00.0.0 | reverse complement strand
ACACTATCCCCTTACCGGCGGGGGTCGAGGTCGTCGAACCGACCCACCCCCTTTATCGGCGATGCTTTCGGACTGTCTCTGTCATACGCGAGTCGTGCACCGCACCCATGGTACGCGTGGAATGGCGATTCGGTGCTTCGGCCTTCGGCCTGCAGCACCGGCCCTTCGGGTTGGTGATCCCCCTTCCGCTTTTCTGCTTGTCCCCCGCTCTCCCGGTCCTCGCCGGACTGGCAGGGCAGGGCCAGGCCTGCACTAGGGGGCTTCGTAAGCCCTGCATTGTCGAGAATGAGCCTGAGTGCCGTGACCCGCGATCGCGTCATGTGTGTGGGCGAACAGCGATGCGAACGAAGGCATACGCTGATCGCGACGGCTCACGAAGGCGTATCGCTGATGGATCACGAGATAGAAGGTCGCGAGCAGTCCTAGAGCGATCGCGAAGATGAACTAGTGCGGGATGCCGCGATATCGATCTGAGCCCAGGGTGGCGCTATGATTGACAGTGGCGCTCGACACTTCGAACATGTCCTGTTCGAGCCTGGTCATGTAGTCCAGGGCGGCCTGATCGTGTCGTGACGCCTACCAGAGAATTTGCTGGTGAACTGACCGGCCAACGCCAAACTCATGCTCGCCGGGCCGACTTGTCAGCAGACGACAGA
>NZ_RZTF01000807.1:0-310 GCF_004023175.1 Mesorhizobium sp. M7A.F.Ca.MR.362.00.0.0 | reverse complement strand
GACAGAAACCGCTCAACGGCCGCGCGTTAGTAACCGCTTCAAGCTCAAACCGGCCAACAAAATGTAAGGCGGCATGGCGAGCGAATAGTGACCACAGTTTAATTCCAAAATATTTGGCCTAGCCCCGGCGTCCTTCAGCATCTGCATGAACCTCTCCGATAGCTCTGGCAACACCACTTTGTCTCTCTTGGCCAACACAACCTGAAGATCGAGACCAGGCCGTGCCAAACTATGCGCGTAATTCTCCAAGTCAAGTGGACCCCAGGCCCTTCTGAGATCGGTCAGCTCAATCTCAGGCTCAAGGCTATCG
>NZ_RZTF01000806.1:0-978 GCF_004023175.1 Mesorhizobium sp. M7A.F.Ca.MR.362.00.0.0 | reverse complement strand
CTGAAAATCGTCGATGCCGATGCGGTGGGTGATCAGGCCGGAGACATCCAGCGGGCCCTGCACAAGCGCGATCATCTTGTACCAGGTTTCGAACATCTCGCGGCCGTAGATGCCCTTGAGATGCAGCATCTTGAAGATGACCTTGTTCCAGTCGATCTCGAAGCCGGTCGGCGCGATGCCCAGAATGGCGATCTTGCCGCCATTGTTCATGGTGTCGATCATGTCGCGGAAAGCGGGGGCGGCGCCCGACATTTCGAGGCCGACGTCGAACCCCTCGGTCATGCCGAGCACCGGCATGACGTCGCGCAGCTTTTCCTTCGAGGCATCGACGACATGCTGGACGCCGAGCTTTTTCGCCAGCGCCAGCCGCAGCGGGTTGATGTCGGTGATGACCACTTTGCGCGCGCCGACGCATTGCGCGACGAGCGCGCCCATGATGCCGATCGGCCCGGCGCCGGTCACCAGCACATCTTCGCCAACCAGATCGAAGGAGAGTGCGGTGTGGACGGCATTGCCCAGCGGGTCGAAGATCGCGGCGATCTCGTCGGGCACATCATCGGGGATCGGCACGACATTGTGCTGCGGGATCGCCAGATACTCGCCGAAGGCGCCAGGACGGTTGACGCCGACGCCGAGCGTGTTGCGGCACAGATGCCCTCGCCCGGCGCGACAGTTGCGGCAATGGCCGCAGACGATGTGGCCTTCGCCCGACACGCGCTGGCCGACCTTGTATTCGGTGACCGCGGCGCCGAAATCTGCGACCGTGCCGACGAATTCATGGCCGGTCACCATCGGCACCGGCACCGTCTTTTGCGCCCACTGGTCCCAATTGTAGATGTGCACGTCGGTGCCGCAGATCGCCGTCTTCTTGATCTTGATCAGCACGTCGTTGGGGCCGATCTCCGGCACCGGCACCTCTTCCATCCAGATGCCTGGTTCGGCCTTGGCCTTCACCAGCGCCTTCATCATGTTCGACAT
>NZ_RZTF01000805.1:0-982 GCF_004023175.1 Mesorhizobium sp. M7A.F.Ca.MR.362.00.0.0 | reverse complement strand
GCGCTTGGTGACGCGAAGCTGGTGCTGGTGCTCGACCAGATCACCGACCCGCACAATGTCGGCGCCATCCTGCGCTCCGCGGTCGCCTTCGGCGCCGGCGCGCTGATCACCACAGCCCGCCACAGCCCGCAGGAATCGGGCGTGCTGGCGAAATCCGCCTCCGGCGCGCTGGAGCACATCGACCAGATCGAGGTGAAGAACCTCGCCGACGCGCTCGGCCAGCTGCACGAGGCCGGCTTCCGCACCATCGGGCTTGATTCGGACGCGCCGGCCGAACTCGAAAAGAGCTTTGCCGGGGAAAAGATCGCCCTGGTGCTGGGCGCCGAAGGCAAGGGCCTGCGCCAGAAGACCCGCGAGACGGTGACGACGCTGGCGCGGCTCGACATGCCCGGCGCGATCCATTCGCTCAACGTGTCGAATGCCGCGGCGATCAGCCTTTACGTGGCGCGGGCATTTTTGAAGCGCGGCTAGAGCAATTCTAGGAAAAGTGTGAAGCGGTTTTCCTTCCAGAATTGCGTCAAGACAAAGAGTTAGAGCATTTCGCCGTTTCCGTGAAACGGTGGAATGCTCTAAGCCAAAAGTATCTCGAAACGAGAAACGGGTCCCGACAAACGCCGGAACCCGTTCTTCGATGGGCCAAGAGTTTGCGGCTTGGGAACGTTGCGCCGCCCTCTCCTGACCTATGCCGCTTTGCCCCTGGCGTCGGCTGCCTCGCTGCCGACCTCGAAATTGGCCATCCGCTCCAGCGCCCTGACCAGCGCCGAATGATCCTCCTTGGCGCCACCATTGGCTGCGCAGGAATTGAACAGCTGCTGAGTCGTCGAGGTGTTGGGCAAGGAAACGCCGAGCGCCTTCGCGCCCTCCAGCGCGAGGTTCAGATCCTTCTGGTGCAGTTCGATGCGGAAACCAGGCGCGAAGGTGCGCTTGACCATGCGCTCGCCATGCACTTCCAGAATGCGCGAAGCCGCCAGCCCGCCCATCA